>CAILMK010000696.1 GCA_903835275.1 uncultured bacterium
ATGTTGGTGTAGGCGCCAGCGTAGTCCTGCTTTGTGCAGAAGTTGATTTGAAGGCAACTGTATCAGATGCAATACTTGGTTCAATCTCTACCGATAAAACTAAAGATCTTCTGCATTTTGATACTAAGATTGAATTACAGGGTTCTGCTTACGCAGGGGGCGGAATATGCAACAGTAATTGCGAAACGCCATGCACTGATATCCCTATATTAGGACATGTATGTAGCCCCATTCCATGTATCAAGGTAAGTTTCTCAAAAACCCTGACACTTGAAATAGGGGCAACCCTGGATGTTAACGGAATTCACCCGGATCCAATTTGGACCGTTAAATAAAAAATGAAATGAAATACTATCTATTTATAATCGGAATTTTATTTAGTCTGAATGCTATTGCCCAGCAAAAAAGCAACAACATCACTGCTTATGCAGGAGAAAAAGGAATATACATCTATAACGTATTTAAACCTGCGTCCGCCCGTTATCCTGATGGTGCGGCGACAGGCTTTAAACTTGAACGTCAACAAAACGGTAAAACAGATTGGGAATTTGTGAGCAATTACGAAACGCCTTCTTCATTTGAAGCCTTTGAAAAGAAAGTAGCTTACGCGCAAAAAGTTGCTTTTTCAAAGTCAGGCGAAGTGCAAGCCTCAACTGTCTGGAGAAAATTTGAGAAATGTCATTGCTTAGATTCCATTGCACAATTCCTGATCTATCAGGATTATGATATAGCCTTCAACCTTATCCTAGCAGATACTACCCTTCAGAAGGGGTATTCATACACATACAGGATATCCCAAATAGATAAAGATGATAAAATAATTACGGGCTACACCACTAATGAAGTTCAGTACCCCGGGTCAGTTTCTTATAAAATGCCCCGGTTTTGCCGCAGAGATGCAATGAAAACACAAATCCGTGTGATCTGGGGTAGCAAAGCTGACATAGTGCTTCCAAAAACATTCAGGATCTATCGCAGGCGCGAAACAGAATCAAAATTTGAGATCATCAATGCATCGGCAGCAATGAGTAAAGCGAAAGATTCGCTGTATTATTCAATAGTGGATAAAAACGTTACTGAAAATGAAATGTATTATTATTTCATTGCCCCTACCAATGCTTTTGGAGGAGGATTCAATGTAAAATCTGATACAGTGGCGGTGACAAATTATGAATTGCGTGATATGATGCTGCCGCAATTATTCAAGGCTTATGGAGATGATAAGAAAAACCTGGTTCACCTTAGCTGGCGGGTATACAAACCTGCTTTTGTTGGAAGCATACAGATATTCAGGAGCGAATCTTACGATAAAGACTTTAAACAAATCGGATCTGCCGCGAATTTTGATACCATGTATGAAGATAGAAGCATACATTCAGGAATAAAATATTTTTATTATCTTAAAATTACAGACAAGTTACAACACCAGTCTGAAAGGAGTGTTAAAATATTCGGCATATATTATTCAAAACGTACTCCGCGGCTTCCAGAAAATGTGCGTTCCGTTACTACAGAAATAGGAACAACAATAAAATGGAAATCTGCTGACGAGGACATTGATGGCTATTATGTATCCCGTTGTCGCGGCATTGATGGAAAGATGGAAATCATTTCCCATTTCATAAAAAAAACAGATACCTCGGGGCAATTTTCAGATACCATGAAATTAGACCCAGCATACCAGTACGGTTATGCTGTTCAACAGGAAAATATCACTCACGTTTTGAGCCCATATACAAAAACTATCTATATTCAGCCCAGGACAAAAATAATCTTATTCGCTCCAAAATCACTGCAGGCCATACGTGGTGATAATAATGTCACTTTGCTATGGGAAGATATGCGTCTACAAAACCCGTCACTTGCCGGATACAATATATATCGTCGCGAACAGGGAATGAAAGAATTCACCAAATTAAATACCATTCCTGTTCCATCACAGAATCATACCTACACCGATTTAAAAATAGAATCAGGAAAAATTTATGAGTATTCTGTAGAATTAGTTGATATCAATAATAATACTTCTTCAAAAAGCGCTTCTGCACAGGTAAATATTCCCGGATTGCCTTTGTCTGCTCCGGCAGATTTGCAAGCCTTTGCTTCAGACAATGGCGTAACACTTCAATGGTCGGCATCTCTTGAATCCAACGCTATAACTTATAATTTATACAGATACCAGAGAGGAGTCAAGCCCTCTAAAATTGCAAGTATTACAGGGATGACATACTCTGATAATACTGCAAAGAAAGATGAATTATATTTTTATTATGTAATAGCAGTAAATGGAAATGGTGACGAATCAATGCCAAGCAGAGAAATAAGTTTGCGTGGCAAATAGTTTTTTAAGAATTTGATTTTATAAATAACGTAATTTAAAAATTTAAGACAATGCGTAAACAATTATTACTAACCTCATTCACCCTGATCTCGGGATTTATTATTTTACTGTCGTGTTCAAAAAACAACAGCAGTTCGGGTAACTCCACCACGACTTCCTCTACATCCGGTACAACAAGTAGTACTACCAGTGGAACCACATCCGGAACTACTACAGGTAATTCCATTACCAATTCATTTACCTTCATGGGAAGAAAAAATTATGCAATTACACAATCCTGTAATGCAATAGGACTTTATTATGATATAAGTGCAATTGGCGGAAGTTCAACTTCCTACAGTAGTCAGGATTCAACAGCGTGTACAATATATTTTGCAACACAGCCAAATGTAAGTGGGAACTATACACTTGTGTCTGATCCGAATAATTTGACAGCTAGCCAGGCTGCCATATCTATTAATGCTCAGACTACTGTTATGGGTTCAATGTGGTATAGTCAGTCAGGAACTGTTGCTGTAACCGTTTCGAATGGAAATATAACAGGAACATTCGCTAATGTTCCCTTTGCAAAAAAGGGAACGACGACTCCAACAAATAATGGATCGGGAACATTATCCTGTCAATAGAAAATAAAAATGCCCCGCAAGGGGCATTAAATTTTCTGGCGGAGAGAGAGGGATTACTCCTTTCAGTCATGATCCCATTTGGGGAGGCTTCAGAACAAAATGATCCTGCTTCGCAATTTTTGTTTTATCCATCCTATCGAAAACTTGTTTTCTCAGTCTGTCTAAAAACAAAAATCCCACCTTTCGGTGGGATCATTTTGTTCTGGCGGAGAGAGAGGGATTCGAACCCCCGGAGGTTTAACCCTCAACGGTTTTCAAGACCGCCGCAATCGACCGCTCTGCCATCTCTCCGCTGCAAAGGTACAACAAACAGAGAAAGTGAGCAAACCTATTTTTTATTTTTCAATTTATTGATTAACAAACTATTGCATTATAAATTAGCAAGGGACTGCAATAAGCTGTTTTGAGGATTCCATCGCTATATCACTAGATTTGCAGTAAAAACAAAGGGTCCGGGAATGGCCCATTCTCAGATAAATTCCAAGTCCAGGTTCAGGAAGTTGCCATATTTTTCAGCCGCACTGGAGAATTTTTGAATTTCGGACTTACTCAATTTGGCAAAAGGTATATACTCAATAATAACCTTGTTCTTATTTATGGTTCTTTTC
>CAILMK010000697.1 GCA_903835275.1 uncultured bacterium
CGATGAATACGATCCTTAAAATAGAAAATCAACGGCTAGACAAGCTTGGGTTTAGAGACAATGGGTTACCTAAAGCAAGGTACACAGAAGCTGATATTGGAATCTTTGTATTAACTGACACTCCTGAAAGATGGTGGTATACCCAAAGGATGAAAAATGACTAATGTTACTTTCAAAGAATCCGACTTATCAGGACTTCCATTAGAAACCAAACAATTTATATATCGTTTGGAGTCTTTAGGGTTAGACCGAATAAGAATATATGGCTTATTTGCGTTAGTTGGACTTTATGTTGGCGCTCCTGATACCCAAGAAAGATTAGATGCTCTTTTTTCAAATGTGCAATTAGTCTTGCCGATAGATAGATCAAAAAATATTGATGAAGAAATAGGCCATTTATTCGGGGGATATGATAGCCAAATCAGTGAATTTTGTTTTAGAAGTGGCGTTGAATTTAACCTCAGAGAAATAAAGCTTCCCAACATTGATAAGCCTTTTTATATTGTAAAAAATCGAGATGAAGGCTTGTTAAATAAAAAAATTAAATCAGTCAAGAAGTTAGTTGATGCCTCAAGATTATATGATTCATTTATTTATTCATTAGGAGAGTCCTCTTTAATACGAGATGTATCAATTATTGATACTTTTAAATGCGGTGTATTTCAAATTCAATTACATACTATGAGTGATGTAAAAGGCACCAGACAGATTGCTGATGCAATCAGATTTCTTATGTCATCTTTCCTTGACACATGCTTTCAAACACTTGTATCTGGAAAAGTTGATTATTTTCTTGGGCTTGAGCCCATTCAAATTGTCTTGCTAAACCTTATGCAGCCAATGGAACGTGATTATGCCCAGCAAATGTGGGTTTTTCAGTCACATTTACTTTATAGCGATGGTAATTTAATAGAAGGCATAAGTGAGCTAGATTCTAAAGAGTGGTTTGACTGGGTATTAGAAAAAGCACAAAATTTTGATTTAATTTATCCTTCTAATTTAATTCCATTAAGCAAATCAAATATCACATTATCGAGCATTCCTATTTGGAATAAAGAGATTATGAATTTCAATAAATGTGACGCTTTTATAAAAAATGTTTGGGGGTATAGCTCTAATTCAATTAATAACAAAATAGAACTTTATGAATATAAAGCTTTATTAGTCTATCTCATTTATTCTTCTCTTGCTTCATCAAGAGAAGTGGTTCATTAATTTTTTGAAGGCAATAATTTATGATTAGTTTAAAAAGAAATTCTAGAGGTGAATTAGTTCCAGCCACAGGAAGAAGAAGTACTGAGAGAAGTTCTTATAAGCCAAATCAAACAAATGATTTTAAAATTAGCCGAAGTAAATTTAGTGACTTTCTTACATGTCCTCGTTGTTTTTATATGGATCGTGTTTTAGGGTTAGATGGACCAGACACTCCTGGCTGGGCACTAAACTCCGCCACGGATGAATTGCTTAAAAAAGAGTTTGATGTATGTCGAGAACAGCAAATACCACATCGCTTATTTGAGAAGAATGGCCTTAAGCATGTAGTTCCATTTAAACATGATGAAATGGATGCTTGGAGAGATGCTTTAAGAGGCGGAATAATCCAAAAGTTTGAAGATACAAATATTATATTAACTGGTGGTGTTGATGATATTTGGTTGGATACAAAGACCCAGGAACTTATTGTTGTAGATTACAA
>CAILMK010000698.1 GCA_903835275.1 uncultured bacterium
CCGTCAACTGGTTAACTGTTCCCTGATCTAAAGTACGGTTGGTTATACCGGTACCGGTCACAAAACTGAATTTAGGCCAGCCCCATATTTTTTCAGCATTGGCACCCTTGATGGTGGATGCACGGACATCAAACCTGTATTTCTGCACCCCTGCAAAGCACTTGAACATGAAACTATCATTGGGTACCCACCTGAAGCGCGCACCCTGGATGGCATAATCCAATCCGATGGTACGTTCTTCAAAAGCGCGGAAAATGATCCCGCTTCCTATCTGGTCATAGAAGGACCCGACTGTTATGCTGAATTTATCAAAGTCCTTGCTGATGGAGTAAAATCCGAGCCCCTGCCCTGTATACGCTTCCTGCGGATTTAAAAGCGGGGAATTGCTGTATAAGTCGTAACGGGCTGTGAAGGTATAGCCGCTGTACCGGTAGTTGAGCAATAGCCAGCTTTCCTCTGAATTCAACTGGTGAAGGTACTGGGTGGTGGTGGTTTTGATCTTACTATCGTAATTGTAAAATTCGGCGTTGGATTGCAAATCACCCGAAAGGATGCCCTGCTCCTGTCCAATAGCCTTTACCGATAATAATGATATGGCTGATAATAAAAGGATTAGTCGTCTCACGTATCTTCTATATATATTGTCCCAAAGTTAATAACTTAGGATGAGTATATGAAATAATATGCGAGTATATTAAATAACAGGCCTTATACGGATAGCCCTTGCAATGATGGATAATATTTATATTTGCATAAAAAAGTATGAAAGCTCGTTTATTATTTATCCCTTTTTTGCTTTGTTCATTTTCTGTTATTGCGGGTGGATTAAAAGGCAATTATACCATAGACCCCAAGGGATCGGGTGTTACTAATTACCTTTCGTTTGCCTCTGCCGCAAAAGCTTTAACTGATAGCGGTATCAGCGGTGCCGTGGTTTTCAGTGTTGCCAATGGGAAATATACAGAACACGTAAAGTGGGATACGATTACAGGGGCATCCTACACAAATACCATAACTATACGTTCCGCGTCCGGTGACAGCAGCAAGGTGATCATTCAGTATTCTTCCAGCGCTGATTCTGATAATTTTATTTTTGACCTTGTGGGGAAGTATTATATAATTAAAGGGATGTCTTTTATAAACAAAGGAAGCTCTTATTCCACCGGCATTTTCCTTGAACAATATTCTTCAAATAATGCTATTTTAAATTGCAGTATCATAGGTGTAAAGAAGGCAACATCCCGCAGCCAAAGCCTGATCGTTGGAGCCGGTGATGAGATTGATTCACTTGTTATTTCAAACAACCATTTGAAATACGGTTATGAATCCCTGGCAACTACTCCTGATGGAGGGCCTTATTGGGGTTTTTGGAATGAATACAGCAACAACATCATTGATACTCCGGCGGACGTGGCGTTTTTGATGTACAACCAGAATTATGATATTGTTACCGGAAATACTGTAAACTGCTCCGATTCATTTGGTGAAGGCATGTATTATTTTGAGGGGAAAACCTCTATTATTCAAGAGAACAAATTCATTAATGCCCGGATCAGTACAGAGTATGGCAACGCCTACAATTTCATCAATAATTTCATGGTCAATAATTATAACGCAATATCATGCTACGGTGGCAGGCCATACATCTATAATAACTCCATATTAATGACTAAACCGAGATATCTCAGCAGCCTTGGGATTGAATTAACAGGGGATGCCGGCGAAACTGCGGGTGGATGGGTGTATAATAATATTGTTGTTGATACTTTTACAAATGGATATGCCATTTCCTCTGCCAGCCAGTCAAGTCATGGATCATCATTTCTTTACTCAGATTACAATGATATTTTACTTGATACAACTTTTAGCGGTCATTATCTTGATTCATTTCATGTGAAAGGCTACGAAATTCACTCGCTGGCAGTAGATCCGCGCTTCGTAAGTACGTATGATCTGCATGTGAGAAATGATTCCATTCATCATAAGGGGACACCGCTCAGCAATGTCACCATTGATATCGATAATGAAGCCCGCTCTGCAAAGCCTGATATAGGTGCAGATGAATTCAGGGCACATGACCTGAGTCCTTTTGCGATTATTTCTCCGATGGAAATGCAATGCGGGGATTCAAATACTGTTGTAAAGGCAAGTGTGCGCAACCTTGGAATAGATACGGAATTCAATGCGAAAGTGTATTTGATTGTTAATGGGAAACTGAAGGATTCTGTCGTAATTTCAGGGGCATTCCCACCTGTAAGCACTGATACGGTTATTTTTAAAAACACGCTGAACACTTTTTCATCGCCCAAATATAATTTCAAGGTTTTTACAGCCTTACCAAAGGATGAAAAAAATTCAAATGATACGATACAGGATTCAGTGCATATCAATATTCCTGATGCCGCATTTAAAAAGACCAGTGGCTATTGTGAAGATGACACATTTAAATTTGCTGCGAATGATACAAGTAATACCGTTTATACATGGGTATTCGGAGACACTGTCTCTTTCAAAAACACAAAAACAATAAGCCGGAAAATCGGTTACTATAAAGGATATATGGGGCTCTGGCTGACAGTAAAAAATGCAGCAGGTTGTAAAAAAACCGGTTATGATTCATTCTTAATAGCAATTTGCGCCGGAATTAAATCTGCGAGTGAATTTAACTCTGCTGAAATTTATCCGAATCCTTTTTATCATTCTACTGAGATCAAATATTCCATCGACAATACTAAAAATGTACAAATTGAAGTGTATTCAATTTCAGGTGAAAAAGTTGCCACTCTCATAGATGAAAAACAATCCGCGGGTGAATATACAATTAACTTCAATCCTTTAAATTACGGGATCAGCAATGCCGGAA
>CAILMK010000699.1 GCA_903835275.1 uncultured bacterium
ACCTGGGATAAAAAACCGCTGATCCTTACTGATAAGAGTACCAGTAAATTCGGGTACAATTTCCCTTCAGGCAATGGAGAATTAATTAATACGGGTGATTTGTACTTTAAACCAGTAATGACGGATGGGAAAAATCCCACACTGGATATGGTATTGGATCTGGGTGATGGCAAAAGCATCCATGAAATATATTCCCTTCAAGAAAACAGCTATTTGCTGAACCATGAATTGAAGCTTGTCGGAATGGATAAAGTCATTCCTAAGAGGAATGATTATATAGATCTTGACTGGCAGGAAGATATTCAAAAGCACGAAAAGGATGTAAAGATATCCAGAACACATACCACAGTTTTTTACAGGAACCATGATGAAAATCCTGATAACCTGAGCGAAACCAAGGACGCTGAAGATAAATTCAAGGCAAAAACAGACTGGGTGGCTTTCAAGGAGCAATTCTTTACCCAGACACTTATTTCAACGGAAGGATTTGAAAGGGCGGAAATCCGTTCTGAAATGCCGGTTGACAATAACCAAATCATAAAGAAAGTAAGTGCACGTATGTCGCTTATGTTTACCCATTCGGCCATACAGGAATATAAAATGCAATTCTATTTCGGTCCGCTGAGTTATCCTGCCCTGAGTGCGCAAAACCTCCAGCTGGAACGCCAGATACCATTGGGTTGGGGCTTTGCACCACTGGCATTCATCAACTGGTTTTTGATCATTCCTATATTTACCTTCTTGAGTAAATTCATCAGCAATTACGGACTGATAATTTTACTACTTACACTTATAATAAAACTTATAACACTTCCATTTACGTATAAATCCTACCTTTCCAGTGCGAAGATGAAAATCCTCAAGCCGGAACTGGATGAGTTGAAGAAAAAATATGAAGGTGATGCCACCAAGGTGCAATCAGAACAGATGAAGATATATAAGAAAGCAGGGGTGAGTCCGTTTGGCGGATGTCTGCCTCTACTCTTACAGTTTCCGATCCTGATTGCGATGTTCCGGTTTTTTCCATCCTCTATAGAATTGAGGGGTCAGGTATTCCTATGGGCACATGACCTTTCCACGTATGATTCGATATGGGATTTCGGACAAGTGCCAATTATAAGTTCTGTTTACGGGGATCACGTGAGTTTATTCACCTTGATGATGACGGCGTCCACGCTTATTTATAGTTATATGAATAGCAGTCTGAATCCGCAGCAGAATGAATTCAAATGGATGTCCTACCTGATGCCGATCTTCTTCCTTGGATTATTTAATAATTATTCAGCCGGTTTGAGTTTGTATTATTTCCTTTTCAACCTTCTTACCATAGGGCAGCAATATCTTTTCAAACTGTTTATTGACGATAAGAAACTGATAGCGCAGATTGAAGAAAATAAGCGAAAACCAACCTCAACTAAGAAATCTAAATTCCAGCAAAAGCTTGAAGATATATCCAGGCAACAACAGGAATTGAAAAAGAAAAAGAAGTAATACCCTGGTATTTAAATTACTAAGTTATTAAGTATACAAGTAACCCCCGGCTAAAGCCGGGGGCTTATTTTTCACACAAAATGAGCAAACTCCAGGATTTCGATATTCCCGTTTTTCAAACTATTCAGAAAGTATCTGAACGGATGAATACTCCTGCTTATGTAGTGGGTGGATGGGTGCGCGATTTTCTTTTGGGCAGGCCAACGAAGGACATTGATATTGTTGTGATAGGGGATGGGCCGGCTTTCGCAAAAGAGGTTGCCAGAGAAATAGACAGAAAATCCAATCTTACCATCTTTAAAACCTTCGGTACCGCCAACTTGAAATGGGAAGATCATGAACTGGAGTTTGTAGGTTCCCGCAAGGAATCTTATCAACGCGATTCAAGAAAACCTGTTGTTGAAAGCGGTACTTTGGACGATGATCTTAGTCGCAGGGATTTTACCATAAACGCCCTTGCCATAAGTCTTAACAAGGATACTTACGGGGAACTTATTGACAGGTTCAACGGAATCAAGGATTTGGAAAGCGGCATTATTCGTACGCCTTTGGAGCCGGGAGTTACCTTTTCGGATGATCCCCTGCGCATGATGCGAGCAACCCGGTTTGCCAGCCAGCTTAATTTCAAACTACATGATGAAACATTCCGGTCCATCAAGGAAAACAGGGAACGCATATCCATCATTTCCCATGAGCGTATCAGCGATGAATTGAATAAAATTGTCCTTTCGCTGGAGCCATCCATTGGCTTTAAGCTTCTTCACGATACTGCACTATTGGATATTATTTTTCCAGAGTTGACCGATCTTGAAGGAGTTAAAACGGTTGATAACCGTTCCCACAAGGATAATTTTTACCATACTCTTCAGGTTCTGGATAATATTTCCCTTTTTACGACTGACTTATGGTTGCGTTGGTCAGCCATTTTGCACGATATTGGAAAACCTGCCACGCAGCGTTTTGACAATGAAGCAGGCTGGACCTTCCATGGCCATGAGGTAGTGGGCGCCCGAATGGTTTCCAAAATTTTCCGCAGGATGAAACTTCCCATGAATGAGAAGATGAAATTCGTGGAGAAAATGGTTTTACTGCACTTACGCCCTATAGCTATTACTAATGAGGTTACTGATTCCGCAGTGCGCCGCCTGATTGTTGATGCCGGGGATGATATTGAATCATTGATGACTTTGTGCCGCGCCGATATAACATCCAAGAACCAATTGAAAGTCAAGAAGTACCTGCAGCGTTTTGATGAAGTTGAGGAAAAAATAAAGGAAGTTGAAGAAAAAGACCGCCTCCGGAACTGGAAGCCACCTATTACCGGGGAAATTATAATGAAAACATTTGGATTGCCGCAATCCAGAGCAGTTGGGGACATAAAGGAGGAAATACGCGAGGCAATTCTGAATGGTGATATCTCTAATGAATATGAACCTGCCTTTAATTTGATGTTAAAAATTGGGGCAAACCTGGGATATTTCCCGAAAAATATATAAATTTGAGTTAAGAATATGCAAATGCATTTGGAGGCTGAAAGATTTAAATTTGTTGTTTACTTACCTCTTATATAAAATTTGAAAAGCGATTTTATGTTGTACAAATTTAGAATTACTATGAATGATCACCCGGATATGGAAAGGGTGATCGAAATATTAAGCGAGCAGACCTTTGAGGAACTGCATAAGGCGATTTTGGATTCTGTCGATTTTGACGATTCACAATTAGCTTCGTTTTATGTATGTGATGAAGACTGGAACGAAGAGTTGGAAATCACTTTGATTGATATGTCCGACGAGGTGCAGCATACCTTTAGCCCTACAATGGGCAAAACGAAACTCGAAGAATATCTGAAGGAAGAAGATGCAAAATTGAAATATGTCTACGATTTTGTGGCCATGTGGAATTTCAATGCGGAGCTTGTGGAGATCAAGGAAAAGGCAGGAAAGAAAACCCTTTATCCGCGTACTGTTGAGAAGAATGGTGATGCTCCAAGCCAGTATGAAGAACATTTTTTGCCAACCGATATAACCGCCGACGATTTGCTTCTTCTGGAAGAACTCAAGGATAAAAATCATAAGATTATTAATCACAAGGAAGATGAATTTGCTTCCGAATTCACGGATATTTACGATAACGATGATGATGAAGACGAGGAGGAAGATCCCTTTGATGCCGGCTTTGATGAATACGAAGGCGGTGGCCATGGCCACGGTCATGATGACTACTAAAGAATATCCAATATTGAAGATCACAAGCCCGAAGGGCATTCCCCCTTTGAAGGGGGTTAGGGGGATGACATATCGAAGAACTTAACTATAATGACTCGCTACCCTAAAACCCAAATAATAACAGGAATAATAACACTTCTGTATTATGCTTATCCTGTTATACAGTATCATCTGTTTAATAGCCATTTTCACGAGTCTTATTATATATTTGGTTGGTCAAACCTTACTTATTCTTTTCTGCAAATGTTCTATACCGGTAGTATAGTTCCTCCGCTTATACAGGCCTTGCTTTGGTTAGGAACGTGGTGGGCAGTTTATTCAGTGACCATAATTCTTAAAGAACGTAATATTCCACAAAAGGGATAAATCTAGATGGAATATTCAAAACTAAAATCACAAATCTAAAATCGCACATCGCAAATCCCTTATAGCTGTTCTTGGTCCTACCGCATCCGGTAAAACGGCTCTTGCCATCAGGTTAGCGAAAAAGTACAATACAGTTATTGTTTCCGCGGATTCCCGTCAGTTTTTCAGAGAGATGAATATAGGCACTGCTAAGCCATCAGAAGCTGAGCTCGCAGAAGCCCCGCACTATTTTATCAATAATTTATCCGTGCAGGATCATTACACCGCAGGAATGTATGAAAGGGATGCGCTTGAATTATTGGAGAAATTATTCAAGGTGCATGATACCATCATTCTCGTTGGCGGCTCTACGCTGTATATAAAGGCATTATTGCACGGCATTGATGAAATTCCTACGGTTACAATTGAAGCGAAAGAAAAGGTGCGTGAAATATTTGAACATTCAGGAATCATGGGCATCCAGGAAGCCCTTGCAAAACTGGATCCTGTATATTATTCTGAAGCGGATATTGAAAATCCACGCAGGATGATGCGGTCCCTTGAAGTATGTTTCAGTACAGGAAATGCGTATTCGGAATATCTTACCAAAGGCGCCAAGACACGCTCCTTTGATATTGTGAAACTGGGCATTGATGTACCGCGTGAGGAATTGTACCGCCGCATTAATGAACGCTGCGATGAAATGCTTCAGGCAGGATTACTTGAAGAAGTGAAATTCCTCATTCAGTTCAGGGAGCTAACACCATTATGCACCGTAGGCTATTCAGAGTTTTTTGAATACATGGATGGTAAAATGAATTTGGAAGAAGCGATCTCTAGATTCAAGCAACACACAAGAAATTACGCCAAGCGGCAATTGACATGGTTCCGCAAGGAAGAAGATATTAAGTGGGGGAGTGCAGAGGAGCTTTTTGAATTTGTTACTTCCCGCACTGAATAAAAAAAATGATTGTCTGTTTAGAAACCTTCACAACTTTCTCCCAAAGTATGACCCCTATTCGCCTCGGCGAACCCTAAAGAGGACTTTCCCTTTCGCACTAAATGCACGAAGTGCTTCCCCCTTCAGGGGGTTAGGGGGTAAAGGTTCCAATAAAAAAACGAAAGCCCGCGTTAGCGGGCTTTTATCATAAGGTATTCATTGGGGAACCTCATGCTTCCTGACTCAAAGAAGGCTTGCAGTTTTTAGCTGCATAAATTCGTTTCTGTTTTCAAAGAGAAGTAAAACCCGCGGCAGTCCCCCAACCCCGCGGGTTTCCAAAACAAGAAAACATGAAAAGAACCTAACTCTTATAGTATTACTTCCATGATGGATCTTACAGGTATTATGGCTCCGCCTTTAAGGGTGACATAATTTTCTGTAGCTGCCCAAACGGTAGTTTCTACTTTATATGTTTCTTCGTTGGATGCAAAAACAATTTTGCATTTAACGTGATATACATTTCCTAAAATCATGGCCCTGTATAGATCCGATTTTCTTTTCCGGATGGCCGTTTCGTTTTGTAAAACATCAGAGCTCTTAAATTGTAAGCTTGTGATGCTTTCTTTTTCGATGACTTGGCTTGTTACCTGGTTTTCCATGGGATGTTAACTCGTTTATAATTATCTAATAATCTTGGGACAAAACTATGTCAATGCCTATGGGGATAAATTTCCATATTTAAAAGCTTTATGCCTTTTGTAAGGATTTGAAGATTCAGCAAGGTATTTTAAAACTTTTAAGTAATTATTAAGTGTTTAAATAGTTGACATTCAATTTTTTATTTTTATATTCGTACTGGCTCATGCCTGTAATTTTTGTGCACTATGTCCCGCCTTTCATGAATATTGCCCAATTTTGAGGCTGAGAGAGTTTAAAATGCTTCAAAAATGAATAGTCAGGATATAGAATCCATTGAGGAAGAAAGTTATTATGCAGTCATTTTTACTGCCAAAAGGAAAGAGATTGCCTTGGGATACGAGGAAATGGCGGAAAAAATGCACCTGTTATCTCAAATGCAACCCGGATATATAGGCATAGAGGTGACCGGAGATGCAATTGGAAATGAAATCACAGTTTCCTATTGGAAGAGTTTGGAAGCTATAAAAGCCTGGAAGGCTAATGAGGAACATGCCCTCGCGCAGACAGCAGGAAGAAACTCCTGGTATGAAAACTATCATATCAGGATTTGCAGGGTTGTGAGGGAATACAACTGGCATAACAATGAAATTTAGTAACTACTTATATTAGACAACCCTTAACGGGCATTTTTATTAAAAATACGTTAAGCGAGTATTAAGTTTGGGTTAATATTTATTATCTTTGTATTCAATGTATAAGATGCACCAGGGAAAAATTGCCACCGGTGGGGCGCTTACGGGGATTATTATCGGAAATACAAGCCTGCAACGTTTCTGCCATCACATTTTTGCTGCACAGAAATTCAGTGCTGTTGCAGTTCTCACGCTATTGATTTTATCTTTTCCCAATCTTACAAAAGCGCAAAGCATAACCATTTCTGAGATTAACTATTCATCCAATCCAACAAGGGATGCCGGTGACTGGTTAGAGTTTCACAATTTTGGTACTACAGATATTGATCTAAGCAACTGGACTTTTATTGATGGCAATCCCAAGGATACTGCTTTTATTTTTCCCTCAGGCACTATATTGTCAGGTGGTGAGTATTTGGTCGTCTATCAAAATTACAATAAATTCAAAACTGAATATCCCGGCGTTTCACATAAAACAGGCGCTTTCTCATTTGGACTAAGTAAAAATGGCGACAGCCTTCATTTAAGGGATAATACAGGTAAAGCAATCATTGATATGAGGTATTCTTCCGGTAAGCATTGGCCGCAAGGAGCCAATTCTAAAGGAGGACGCACACTTGAACTAAGAAATCCTGCCTCTAATGCAAATCTAAGTAATTACACAAGTTGGTTTGACGGTTGTATAGATGGTTCCCCCGGAGCAGCATATTCACCATGCAATGAAAGGATAGATTTTTCCGAGATCAATTATAATTCTGATTCACTGTATAACCAATCTGAATTTGTAGAATTACATAATACAACCGCTTCGGATATTAATATTTCCGGATATGCATTAAGGGATGGCAAGGATACTGTAACCCATCTGTATTACATACCTTCAGGGACTATATTACCTGCCAATGGTTATATGGTTTTATCAAATGATACCGCTGCGTTTACTTCTCACAATAAGACAGTAAAGAACTATGTAGGCCCTTTTGGTTTCAACCTGAGCAATACCGGCGATTACATCCGTTTGTATGACGTATCCGGTAAAATTATCTTCAGTGTTTACTACCAGGATTCCCTTAATCTTACGTGGCCAAAAAGTGCGGATGGCCTTGGCTATACTCTTGAATTGAGAAGTGATACAGGAAAAATGGATGACGGTGCTAACTGGTTTTCCGGCTGCTATGGCGGATCACCCGGGGGTGCTTATTCACTGAATTGCGGCATTACAGGAATTGAGGAATTTTCAAAGAACAATTCACTCAGGTTTTATCCTAATCCTGCCAGTGAAATATTGTACGTTGAAAATCCATCTTTGTTTTCTGACAATATAAAAATATATGACATGACCGGAAGGTGCGTAGCACAATGCACATCTTCTGATAGCAAAGTTGAAATAAGTATTTCTTCCTTAAACCGTGGTATTTATAGTATTATTGCAGTCTCAAGAGAAGGCAATTATATTGGAAAACTCATTAAATTTTAAGCTGAAATGAAATTTGCTATACCCGCTTTATTAATATTCTTTGTTTGCTACGGATGCAAAAAAGCCGCAGGACCCGGAGGTAATTCTTCTATTAAGGGTAAAGTGATCATACGCAAGTTTAATTTTAATCCATCTGTACCACAATATTTGTACAGTTATCCTGACATGGGCGATAACGTGTATATTACTTATGGAAGCCAGCCGGGCGTAGGTAACTCTGTAAATACAGACATGAATGGCGAATATTATTTTCAATATTTATACCCTGGAACGTATTCGATCTATGTGTATTCAAAGGATACCACATTGACAAATGTAAGTGGCCAACTGGTGGCCAAACAAGATATAAACCTGGGAAGCGGCAGCAATGCCACTTTACCTGATATTGTTATTGCAAAATAATGAACGAACGGAATATAATTAAAGATATTGTGCCAATCCTCGGCAAGTTTGAGCCATTCACTCTTGAAGAGCTGGAAGCTGCAAATATGCTTGAGAGGAGGGATTTGAAATTTATTTTTCCTGAAGTTAAATCAAAGGTTGTTATCGAAAGGATGCTTGAGCATTACAAGATATTAGAGGTGAAAGGATACCGCTACACTAATTATGAAACGGTATATTATGATACATCATCATTTAAATATTATCTGTTGCATCACAATGAAAACCTGAACAGGCTCAAAGTGCGGACCCGCAGATATGTTCAGAGCGACTTGACTTTTTATGAATTGAAATATAAGAATAATAAGGGATGGGTATCCAAGGAAAGACAACAGACGGATTCATTGTTTTTAGATCTGAATGAAGTTTTTACCGGGCAGTTTAAGGAGGACCTGCACCCGAAAATAAAAATTGATTACATACGGATTACGTTTTTATCAAAGGATAATGCTGAAAAGCTAACTCTTGATTTTAATCTTAAACTGAATCATTATTGTCCTACTCATCATTATGATAATCTTGTAATAGCTGAGATGAAAAGGAAAGACCTTACGCGGAATATTTTTACAAAGATCATCAAGGACCTTAAAATTGATTCTACCGGTATCAGTAAATATTGCATGGGAGTTGCCCAGACATATCCTGATATCAAGCAAAATAATTTCAAGCAGAAACTACTAACTATAAAGAAAATCGAGCAAGAATGAGTGTTTTACTACAATCCGAATTTATTAGCAAAAATACCCTTGACCATATTATCAATCCGGAATTTTGTATCCGTTTCCTGATAAATGTATGTGCAGGATCCTTACTGGTTGGTGGTATACATTATCGCCTGTATAAGAAGAAGGAATATTTATTCACATACCTGATGATGAATACGGTTATTTTTTTTATTGCATACAGTCTTCAGAAATCAGATTTGACAATGGGAGCATCCTTCGGGCTTTTTGCAGTATTTTCCATGATGCGTTATCGAACCGAAGATATTACGCAAAAGGATATGACCTATCTTTTTATTGTAATAGCACTGGGAGTTATCACCGGGGTGAACCACAGTTCATGGTTGGAAATATGTTTTTACGATCTGCTCATTATAGGTGTTACCTGGCTGCTTGAAGGTAATTTTATTATTCGCAGGGAAATGACACAGAATATACAGTTTGAGAATGTGGACCTCATCAAGCCACAGAAAAGGGAAGAGCTGATAGCTGAATTGAATGAACGCATGGGTTTGAATATTCACCGCGTTGTTATCAGCAGGATCGATTACCTCAAGGATAGTGCAATGATCAAGATATTCTATTACGAATAATAGTTTCGGCTATGATTTATCGAGGGCATTTACGTCCTTGTCATTTTCCTCGTCATCAATAATTTTTGTCTTTTTAGGGACGAAAAATTTATGCCAGTGAATTTTCTTGTAGGGGAGCGTAATTGAATAGATGACTCCCACTATATTCGCAATGGTAGTTTTGGTAACATCAAATTGCGGTTGATACAGATAGTATAATGTAAAGGAATTATACTTATTCATGTCATAGTCAAAGCCCGCACCGTTTCTCATCTTATCCATATAAGGATTCCTGTAATCATAGCGGATATAAGGTTCTGCAAAAGCAAAAGCGGTAATATTGCTGAATACTTTATATCGTATTGAAAAACGGTTTCTCCATTCGTATTTTGTTTCATTGCCCTTTTCATCGCTATACTGCGGACTGAAATGCACTATTTCATCTTGAAATGCTGTGCGTGCTGCAACTTTCCATCTGTTGCCCAAAGGATATTTTCCGGTAATCCCTGCATAAAATGATTGTACATCGTTCTGGTAGGAAGTGCAATATTGATATACTGCCTGGGTGTTGAAATACTTGTTGAATTTATATTCCCCGTCCAGGTAGAAATAGCCCCATTCAAAGCCTTTGGTAACATTATCAATGCGCAATTCATATTCTACCGAAAGTGAATAGTGCCTGGTGAATTGTTTTTCCACCTGAAACCATGTCCACGTTTGGTAATCCTGGTTATAACCCTGGGAGAATAATTTTTTAGCGGGTAATACCAGCATTAAAAAAAGTAATCCGGGGATTAGGTACTTATGTCCGCGAGTTTTCATTTATCATTCAAATATAAGGAAAAATCGGTCTAATCTTTTAAGAATTTGATGTGCCTGATTACTATGCAAGCAAAAAAAAGCGAACACCTCTGAAGGCATTCGCTTTTATATTTTAAATTGTAACCTGGTCTTATGACCTCTTCTATTTTCTTCTGGTTTAAATCCGCAATCGAAAATCCGCTCCGCCGCGGCGGACGAAATCAAATCATCCTGCCCAATTTTCCCTGTCAAGACTTCTGTATTGTATGGCTTCGGCAAGGTGTTCTATTCGTATATCATCGGAAGCAGCAAGGTCAGCAATGGTACGGGAAACTTTCAGTATGCGGTCGTAGGCTCGTGCAGATAAATTCAAACGCTGCATGGCAGTTTTCAAAAGGTTTTGTCCTGCCTCATTGATGGTGCAGATTTCACGCACTTGTTTGGAACTCATTTGCGCGTTGGAATAAATTCCATCCTTGCCGCCGAAGCGTTTTTCCTGAATTTCGCGCGCACGTATTACGCGTTCGCGTATATTGATACTGGGTTCGGATAAGCGTTCGCTGGAAAGTTCATTGAATGCAACAGGCACCACTTCCACGTGTATATCTATGCGGTCCAGTAAAGGACCTGAAATTTTATTCAGATATTTTTGAACAACACCCGGTCCACATACGCATTCCTTCTCCGGATGGTTATAATATCCGCAAGGGCAGGGATTCATACTTGCCACCAACATGAACGAGGAAGGATATTCCACGCTAAACCTCGCGCGGGAAATCGTGACCCTTCTTTCTTCCAGTGGCTGGCGCAGAACTTCCAAAACAGTGCGTTTAAATTCCGGCAATTCATCCAGGAATAAAACGCCATTATGTGCGAGTGAAATTTCGCCCGGCTGTGGAAATCCTCCTCCGCCAACTAATGCTACATCCGTTATAGTAAGTGAAATGGGGTTATATTTGCACCTATAATATAATAGTATGGCAAAACAGACCTCAAAGACCACCAGTCCAGCCAAAAATAAGGTTGCGATATATGCTAGGGTTTCCACGTCCGATAAACAGGATTTCAGTCGGCAAATTAACGAATTAACTGACATTATAACAAGTGATGGTTATTCCAAGACCGATATTGATGTATATGCTGAAAGCCTAAGCGGTTACAACAAGGAAAGACCCAAACTATCCGAACTTATAGCAAAGGTTGAAGAAAACCCAAAAGCCTATGATTGTATCTATACGGCTGAAATAACTAGGATAGGTAGGAATCCAGTACATACTAGGCAAGTCATTGACCGTTGGTCTGATTTGAAGGTTCCTTTGTATATCCAATCCCTAAGCCAACGTACCTTGGATAGCCAAGGCATTCGTAATTCAACTATGAATATCGTCTTGCAGGTACTTATCGAATATGCAAACCTTGAAGCTGAAACATTCAAGATTAGAAGCAAAAGCGGACTTAGAGCATCTGCAATGGAAGGCAAGGCTGGTGGTGGCCTTATGCAAGCGTATGGATATACCAAAGATGAATATGGTTACTTGGTTATTGATAATGAAGAAGCCTTGATTGTAAATGATATTTTCAACCTATATGAAAAGGGGAATGGTATTAGGGTGATAGCTGGTACGCTAAACAAACGAGGCGTACCAACCCGAACCAACAAAACCCATTCAGATAAGGAAATCAAATTTCAAACATCTGCCAAGCTAGGAAAAGATGTCAAATGGTCGGATAAGCAAATTCACGACATTATAAAAAATACTTTGTATATAGGTGAAAGAAAATTCAAGGGTGAAATTATCAAAGCACCAGCGATAATAAGCAAGGAACTATTTGAAAGTTGTACTGAAATACGGACTGGCAAAACCCAAACCAATCAGCGGAAATATGTCTATCTGCTAAAGGATAAAATTACATGTGGTGTTTGTGGTCGTAATTACTTTGCTAAATACAAACCTGTTGAAGGTGGTGACAAGGTGTATATATGTAGCGGTAGGTTACAACATACAAATTGTGGCAATGTAGGAGTAAATATAACGCTTCTTGAAAGTGCTATTTTCAATGTTATTATTGATGATAACCAAATCCTGAAATATCTAAATGATAACAATTCAATCATCAAGGATTTGAGAAATGAAATTGAAAAATTGGAATTGAGAATTCCAATTGAAGAAATGAATCTGACTCAGCAAAAATCAAAAATGTCTAAACTTTTGGATTTGTATTTGAGTTCTGAAATGAAGTATATGAATTTGGAAGAAAGACAAGCTGAATTGGAAAATGAAATCAACAACGCTATTGAACGTGTCTTTCAACTGAAAAAGCAACTGGTTGAAAAGAATGAAAGCCTAACCAAGTTTAGTAGTCCAAAAGGAACCAAACACACACTTGCAAAAGCCAAGTCAAGTAGAAGCGATTTAGCTGCGATTTACAAGCAATTCATTACTAAGGTATGTATTGATAAGATAGATGCTTATACGGTGGTTGCTGGGGTGTATATGCAAATAAACGGGGTGTTGTTACCTAATCCGTTGTTGATGCTGTTAGACCTGTCAGGAATAAGAAGGAAACCGATGGAATACAGGTGCAAGGTTATGTATAGCAACGGCAAACCAAATGAAGAAGCTGAAATAGTGGACTATGACCATTTTGAATACGTTGATTGGATTAATATTCCAAGTGATAAGCTGATTCAACTATAAGTAGTAATTTTGTAAGGCCGTGATTCGCTGGTTGGGTTTTAGATGGTTTTTTTTCCTAGCTGGTGGTCACGGTTTCTTTTTTCTCCTCATGCTCAAATTCGTAGTTGTATTCCAATTTAAGAATTGTAAAGATAATTTCCTGCGCTTCTGTAAAGTGTTTTACCCAGTTTTCCATATTCTCAATCTGGACTGTTTTTTTGTCAATTATTCTTTTTCTTAATTGTTCCACTTCAAGTATCAACGCTGGAAATTCCGTGGAATAGTTATCCTTTCCATAATATTCTGGGTCAAGGCAAACTTTCTTTATGGCTTGTAGATTACCGTTGATAATTGAATCAAATGTTGTGTCCTGACTCCAACGTGAAGTTCACCATCCTTCAAATAACCTTGTCTGTTCAACTTGCCATTGGGATAGTATATACGCTGTAAACCTTCCCTTTTGCCATTCTTATAGGTGTATTCGTGTGTTGGCGTGGAAAACTCGGTCAAATTGACCACCGTCCACCGGACGAAACTGACCACCTGATGCCGGTCTAAATTGACCACCCCGCACCGGATCAAATTGACCACCTGCGGACGAGATTTTAGTTC
>CAILMK010000700.1 GCA_903835275.1 uncultured bacterium
ATAAGTTCACCGCCTGTATAGCCTGCCGCACCGATGATACCCGATTTAATTTTTGTCATGACCTTCGTTTACCATATTATAAATTGCAGTCTGGTTACCAAATATTTTTGCAAAGCCCTTCACGTCTTCGCCTGACCACGAATTATTCATCTCTCCGTAACTGCCGAATTTTTTGCTCATCAAATCATGTTCTGATTCAATGCCTGTGACAAGAAAGCGGTATGGAGAAAGAGTAATAAATACTTTTCCTGTTACAAACTTCTGGGTGTTTTCCATGAAGCATTCCATATCACGCATGATAGGATCCAGGTATTGACCCTCGTGCAGCCAGTTGCCATACCATGCGGCCAATTGATCCTTCCAATACAATTGCCATTTGGTAAGCGTGTGTTTTTCCAATGCGTGATGCGATTTTATAATTATCACCGGAGCAGCTGCTTCAAAACCAACCCTGCCTTTTATTCCAATTACTGTATCACCGATATGAATATCGCGTCCTATGGCAAATGGGGCAGCTATTTCTTGCAGAGCAATTATGGCATCCACAGGATTCTGATAATTTGTATCGTTTATTTTTTTCAATTCTCCTTTCTCAAAATACAGGGAGATATTTTCATCATCATTTTTAGTCAAAGGTGTAGGCCATGCCGATTCCGGCAATGGAAGATTGGATGTCAATGTTTCCTTCCCTCCTACCGAGGTTCCCCAAAGCCCTTTATTAATACTGTAAGCAGCTTTTTCAAAATCCATCAACACATTATTTTCCTTCAGGAAATTTATTTCCTCCTCACGGGAAAGTTTATTGTCACGAATCGGAGTAATGATCTTCACGTCCGGAATAAGAATATTAAACACCATGTCAAAACGCACCTGATCATTACCGGCTCCTGTGCTGCCGTGTGCTACACTTCCTGCACCAATTTGTTTTGCATATTCTGCTATGGCAACCGCCTGTATAATACGTTCCGCACTCACAGAAAGCGGATAGGTATTATTCTTTAGAACATTCCCGAATATCAGGTATTTGATCACATCATTATAAAATCTTTCACGGGCATCAATGCAATGAAATGATTTTACACCGAGCCTGTAAGCATGTTCTTCTATCTGCTTAATTTCTTCATCGGAAAATCCTCCTGTATTCACTGTTACTGCATGTACTTCACATCCCTCATTTTTAGAGAGCAAAACCGCGCAATACGTAGTATCCAGTCCGCCACTAAAGGCAAGTACAACTTTATTATTCATATTTTTTTATCTGTTTTAGTAAAGCTCTTTTCCTTCAGGCGGATGAAGCTTTCATAAATTTTAGACTGTTTTGCAAAATCAAGTAATGAATTCTTTGGTTTTGATTTCGCTTTTTCTGCCGGATCATAGAGCATGGCGGTACAGAGGCAATTTTTCCTTTCCTTGCTCATCAGGATTTCATAGTTGACGCAGCTCTGGCAACCTTTCCAGAATTCATCATCATCGGTTAGTTCTGAATAAGTGACCGGTTCATATCCCAGATCGGAGTTGATCTTCATCACTGCAAGTCCGGTAGTGAGTCCGAAAATTTTTGCATCCGGATATTTTTTCTTCGAAAGTTCGAAGATCTTCTCCTTGATATTCCGGGCAAGGCCGCTTTTTCTGAATACAGGAGATACGATCAATCCGGAATTGGCGACATATTTACCATGTCCCCAGGTTTCTATATAGCAGAAACCTGCCCATTCCCCTGCTTCCGAAAGAGCTATTACAGCTTTGCCCTCAAGTATCTTTTTCTCTATATACTCCGGTTTGCGGCGTGCAATGCCGGTACCGCGCGCCTTGGCAGATGCCGCCATTTCCTCACAGATAATTTCTGCAAACTTTATATGCTCTGCGCCTGCGACGCGGATGATAAACTTTTGTTTACGCATCTATATTGATAATGAAAA
>CAILMK010000701.1 GCA_903835275.1 uncultured bacterium
GTCCTGTTTGCCAATGATAGGTGTTCATCCTTGCTCCATTGGGGAAAATTTCAAGGACGAACTTGATACCGTCCTTGAAGAACTTCAAAAAGGCGGATATATTGCCGTGGGTGAAATTGGGCTCGATTATTATTGGGATATTACTTTCAAGGTGGAACAAAAAATAGCTTTCCGTACACAAATTGAATGGGCAAAAAAATACAAGCTTCCCATTGCCATACATACGCGGAATAGTTTTGAGGATGCATACGAAATTGTACAGGAAATGAAGGATGAAAACTTATCAGGGGTATTTCATTGCTTTTCCGGCACTCTGAATGATGCTGAAAAAATATTATTGCTTGGCGATTTTTATCTTGGGATAGGAGGGGTGCTTACCTTTAAAAATGGCGGAATTGATACGGTTATAAAGGAGCTGCCACTGGACTACATGGTCCTTGAAACTGACTCCCCTTATCTGGCTCCTGTGCCTCACAGGGGAAAGCGAAATGAGAGCTCTTATGTCAGGATCGTTGCAGAAAAGCTTGCTGAATTGAAGGGAATATCTATGGAAGAAGTGGCTGAAATTACCACCCGAAATGCCAAAAATCTTTTTAGGCTCTAATATTTATAAATATTAGTTTATTCATAATCAATAGATTGTGAGTAGTTCTCATCAGTCTTAAATACTTGCTGTTTTTTTTATTACCTTTGCCGCTCTTTACTGGAGAGATGGCCGAGTGGCTGAAGGCGCACGCCTGGAAAGCGTGTATACCTCAAAAGGGTATCCAGGGTTCGAATCCCTGTCTCTCCGCCAGAACTATTAAATGCCCCGCAATGGGGCATTTATGTTATTAGGTTATTGAGTAATTAAATAATTTGGGACATTGCTTGCAGAGCAAGCGCATAGTGCTGCGAAAGGAATACTCTCTCTCCATAATTAATAATCATAATAGAATAGTAGATGATAAACATACGCAAAAACCATTTTTTTTTCTTAGCAATACCATTAATCATGCTTCTGTTCAATTGTAATAATGAATCAGACAACAAGAACGAACGAAAAAATGCTATACATTCTATCAAAAGTGAATTGGATATTAATGATCTTCATAAAATATTTCCGTTGCTGGAAATTGACACTTTTACCCTTTCTCCAATTAAATATTCATATGATTCTATAAATACCGGTTACAAAGCGGATACATTGAGCCCTCTTTATGGACATTTAATTGATTCTGCCAAAACATCGTTTTATCACGCAATGTTTGCAAAGCTATTTGCTCAGTCTGGTATTGATGCTATTGGTTCTAATGCCGATTGTTATGGATTAGGAAGAATGGATATGGGGTCTCAGTTTGAAATCTATTTAATTAGATGGGGATTGGATGATGATAGAATTCAGGGATGGATTTTTAAAAAGGATGATAAGAAATTTATAGATACTGTCTTATTGACGAAACACTATGGCGATATAGGGGGGGCTTATTCTCTTTCATCATGGCTAATCAAAAATAATAATGAATTATCATTGGTAAATTACGAGCATGTTGAAAACTGGATTAATAAACAGGATGTCCAGGATTTTAAAAAAAAACATCTAAATCCTCAATGCAAATATCTCAATGAGCCTTCTTTATGTAAAGATTGTTTGGTTTGCAATGGTGAAAATGTAAAATCTTATCTATTCAAAAAAGGACATTTTCTGGAACAGCCTATTGATAGCATAGCTTATAATGTATTGCTTAAATCAAAAAAATAACGTGATTATCTTTAAGTGCTTCTTATTTGTCACTGTTTTCAAGTTGCTTATTCTGAATCCTCCCTCTCTCCACCAGTAACATAAAAAAGCCAGTCATTTGACTGGCTTTTTACGTTTCAATTTCTGACTTAAATATTATGTGTAAGTTTATTATTTTCAATTTATCCAAATCCTGAATTTACAAAAATCTATATTCATGGGTTGAATTTAAGCGCCGGCAAAGCAATTATCCCATTGTATGACATCAATGGAAAATTGCTGAACAATTATAAAAACACTTTATCCATTGATGTTTCTTCCTATAAAGCGGGAACGTATTTTATAGAAATAGAACAGAACGGAAATATTATTCAAACAAAGATCACGATTGAAAAATAAACTAATCAATCTGGCGGGTAACTATTGAAGCAGAGTTGGATTACAATGTTGCCAATTTGATGGTGTTACGTCAAGTGATCCTTTCCACTTGTGCCATTTGGTTGGTGAAACGCTGTCTATAGCCATAAAGGTCAAAGAGGCTGTAGTATGTAAACTATCAACATTTGCATAAGCTAAGTCAAATGTATAGCAGCCAATGGTCCCGCAGTTAGGTAAGGACTTGTAAATCCCATATACATACCCATTACGTATTGGACTATTGGGATTACCAGCTTGGTAAATAAATACATGAATCCCTTGAGCCGAGTAGATGGAACTATCTGTCCAGAAAAGCCAATCGCCCGGGGGTTGAGCATTATAACGACCTTGCTGATCTGTTTCGGATTTTTTACAGGATTCATTGAAAAACGGTATTATCAACAATAAAAATGCGA
>CAILMK010000702.1 GCA_903835275.1 uncultured bacterium
AAAGAAAATAAAAGAGTTGTCATTCAGGAGGAACCTTGCCAGTGCTACAGATCAAGTGGGAGTAAAGTTGAAATACCTCTCCCCTAGCCCCTCTCCTTTAAGAGAGGGGGACAGCTGCAAAAAGACGAAGATAAGAATTAATAATTAGAAAGAAAATAAAAGAGTTGTCATTCAGGAGGAACCTTGCCAGTGCTACAGATGAAGATTAAATAATGAAGGATGTTATTTTTGTGGTAAACGTAAATTTAAACTTTATCCCCAACTCATCATTAATACGGGCAAGGTTCCTTCTGAATGACAAAAAAGATATTGAACTAAATGCGCGGAGCGCTTCCCTCCCTTAAAGGGGAGGGTTAGGGAGGGGAAAAAGAAATGGAGAACATCCGCAGCGAGGGGTTTTATACCCCTCGCACGAACACATTGACTGAAAACAAAAATTATGAAAGCTAAAATAGCATTGTTAGGAAGCGGGAGTTGGGCGACGGCCTTGTTGAAATTGCTTACGCATAATCACCAGGACGTGAGTTGGTGGGTACGCCAGCAATCGGCGGTGGACTATGTACACAAGTTTCATCACAACCCGAAATATTTGAGTTCGGTGGAAATAAAACTTGCTCCTGAAAAGATCGGTACGGATGCCAAGAAACTCATCGCTGATGTGGATTATATTCTGGTGGCAACACCTTCCGCGTACTTCAAAAACTCGCTCGAGGGACTGACGAAAGAAGACTTCAAGGGTAAGCATATCATCTCTGCCATCAAGGGTTTGATACAACCGGAAAATATTTCCGTATCGGAATACATGCACAAGGAATATGATATTCCCATTGGTAATTTCACCAATATCAGCGGGCCCTGTCATGCGGAAGAAGTGGCGGCGGAAAAACTTTCCTACCTAACCTTCGCTTCCCCGGATATTGATTCCGCAAGAAAAATTTCCGAGTTCTTTAAGTGTAGATTTTTATATACTTCCGTTTCCGAGGATCTGCACGGAACGGAATATGCTTCTGTATTGAAAAATGTCTATGCGCTTGCCTGCGGCATTTCCGTAGGACTTGACTATGGCGATAATTTCCGTGCCGTATTTGTTTCCAAGGCAATGATGGAAATGGAACACTTCATCAATACGATGCACATCATGCACCGTAATTTACTGGAGCCTGCCTATCTCGGCGATACCATGGTGACGTGCTACTCGCAATACAGCCGCAACCGCACCTTCGGACTGATGATCGGCAAGGGATATACCATCAATGCCGCGATACTGGAACTGAACATGGTTGCAGAAGGATATTACGCCACAAAATCACTGCATGATATCGCGGTGAAAAATTCCATACGCATGCCGATACTGGCATCCATCCATCATATACTTTATGAAAACATGTCGGCAGTGGTGGAGTTCAGGGTGCTTGCCGCGGAACTAACTTGATTGCGGATTTCGTCCGCCGCGGCGGAGTAGATTGCGGATTTTTGAAAATTGCGAATTGCGTTCGCCGCGGCGAATGCCCCTAGCCCCTAAAGGGGGACAGCTGCAAAAAGACAAAGAGGGTGCAGTAAACACTAACCGTCCATAGTTGTCATTCAGTAGGAACCTTGCCAGTGCAAGTGATGAATTAGGAATAAAAACAGAAACAAGTGCCAGTCAGTTTCAAGAACCACACCCTTCTATTGCTTGCAATCTGCATGAGTTTTTGCTGTGCCTCCAAGCCTAAAATAAAATCTTGCAAAAGTATCCATTATAATTATAGAATCTATTGTGGAGAAGATAAAACAACAATTGATTCAAATATCATCTATTATGATACTGCTGGCATACAAACTAATTCAGACAATCAATCCGGAGTTATTGTTGGCATTCTTCTCAAAGAAGAAACTTTGGACTCCACATTTGAAAAAGTAGTAAAAAAGCTTTATTGGTCTCATGGTGGCATCGAAACTGAAATTCAAAATAATTATAAAGATTCCGAGATAATTATTTGCATAAATGAGAAAGGAGATACGTCTAGCAAACGGAGCATTTTTTTTCACCGGGGTAAGATCGTAAAAGACATTTCTAAATTTCTGGATTATTTAGGAGCGGAAAAAACATATCGCATATATGAAGAAGATAAAATATCAAATAATTTCTTCAAAAAAAAATATGTGCGTATCGAATCATGGAGCAGTGGATATAAAAGAGAAACATTTTTTGTTTACTATAAACTATTAAGAATTCATAAAGAATATTCATACAATGACTCCACTAAAAAATGGTTTAGGAGTTTGAAGGAAAAATACAATCGAAATCAGTTATGCAAAAAGCGTGTAACACGAATGTATAATTATTATGGGAAACAATATTTCCTTGAATTCACAAAGTATAAATACAACTCCTATGGTGATGTTATATTGGTAATTATACAGAATGACTCTAGAGGGTTGGATAGCAAGATTATTTATTCGTACGAGTATTATTGACCTCTCCCCTAGCCCCTCTTCTTTAAGAGAGGGGGACAGCTGCAAAAAGACGAAGAAAAGGGACTGTTATTACAAATCATCCGCTATTGTCATCCTGAAAGGATCCTGTTAATATTAATGATGAATTAGGAACAAAGAAGTGAATTAATTTCATAGCACAGAAGTCAGATACTTTCATTATTCTCCCATGCAAGATATATCCTTTCTCTAGCGTTTTCACAATGAAAAAGATTCCATTTTTATATCTACCAAATTGATTATTATTGAAAACCTAAATATTCCGAGTTCATTTTTCTGCGTCAAATCCGTTACCGGTATATAGACACCTATATAAAAATCAAGCGCACCCAGGAGTGCTATGCCACCTTCAAAAATCAAACGGTAGTCAGGTTTATAGGACGGGCTGAAATAATCAGCAAACCCTACTCTTCCTCCCAACAAAAGATTGCTGAATTCATAACACAATTTGGGGCCTGAAGCAAATCCTTTCGTTGGTAAAATAATAAAATCCGCATTGATTGCCGGTCCGTACGCGTGATAATATTCAGAATTATTGACCAATGAGATACCTGCTTCAATACCAAGTTTTGGTTGGAAGCATATACCGAATTTCGGTGCCAATTCATAACCTGCATCATGCAAAAAGTGCGAGGGGTGATAACTATTATACGCTGAATCGTGATACTTTGCAAGTTTTTCGACGCATTCCGGACAGCCATTGTGATAAAGTTCATAGCATTGTAATTTCCCTGCGCTTAAAATATCCGCACAACCTCTTTCATGCTGGTGAAATTTATTCAATCGCAAAAGTCCCCGGTAATAATAGGCATTGCCTTTACTATATTGATCCTTGTGTTTTACCGCTGCGGTATAAATCGAATCTGCTTTCAGGAAGAGGTTCATGTTTTCAGCACATTGCCCCATATTAATCAATGCTCCGATATAGATGGAACTTGAAGTATCTCCAATCTTCAAACCTGCTTGAAATACAGTATAGGATTCCTGCCATTTTTTTTGTTTGAATAAATACCATGCCGCTTCATTAACGTATCTTTCCTCCAAACCATCCTTTATACTTGCAGAATCAGCAAAGACGAGAAAATCAGAAAGGCAATGGGCTGTATCACGAATGGATTGAAAGACTTCACCTCTTTTCCGATACGCTAACCAGAAATCATGCTTTTCAGCAATAGCACTCGTGAAAAATTCAATGGCAAGAAGACGTTTG
>CAILMK010000703.1 GCA_903835275.1 uncultured bacterium
AAAACGGCCGACTTACGCATGAAGGCGATACCGTTAAACTCAAGGGAATCGTGCAAAGCGTTAATATGCCCTCAATCCTTACGAAATCTTATTTCTTCTCCATTTATGATTCAACTTCTTCCGTGACCATTTATCTCGCAAGGCTCAAAGTGAAAAACGGTTACAATTATACCTATACCCCGGCGCTCGGAGATTCAGTGTCACTAACAGGTACTGTGACGATGTATACGGTTGCCAACGGATTCAACCTGGATTCAACAGGCTTTGCAGTGATTTCTCCGCTTCAGGCAAAGGGTTTTGATATCACCCAGATCAATACCGGCAATCCGGTTCATGATGCGCTGGTTGTTCCAGGCTTAAAGGAAAAGGAAGAATCTAATCTGGTTGAGTTGGACAGCGTGACCCTGGTTAACCCTTTGAAATGGGTATCAGGCTTTTCCCTATTCACGGATGTCGTTGTTCGCAATGTTAATGATACAAATAAAAAATACGTTCTGCACGTACCGTACGACGTTATTACAGGAAAAACACCTTATGGTACCTTCAACGTAAAGGGCATACTTTATCAGCAGGACAATACGGCGCCATATTTATCAAACTATATGCTTATCCCGCGTGATTATAATGATATCACAATTATAATACCTCCGGTTTTCTCATTGCATACTATTGCCGAAGTAAATTCTGAGAATGCACTGGGAGTTGCTGATTCTACAGGGAAGGAAGTTCACATAAAAGGTATTGTCCAAAGCACTAATTTATATCCCTCCTCATTAGGTAACGGACTGGCGTTTTCCATATTTGATAAAACGGGTTCCATTCTTATATATAACACTAGCACCAATATGGGTTATACCCCAACTATAGGTGATTCGTTTTTTGCGCAGGGAACTATCAATCAGATTCAAGGCGTTGATTACACAAAACGTCCTCCCGTACAATTCAATACAGGATGGACCTATATTCTTCCCGATTCCATTGCACTACCTTCCAATGCGCACAATATGCCAATCAGGGATTCCATTGTGACAACCGGATTTAATGATAGCCTGGAATCAAAGCTGATCAGCGTTAAGAAAGTGAAACTGGTGGATACTGCACAGTGGGATACCACAGGTACCATTAATCCATTTACAAGACAATACACTCCGAAATACCAAATGTATGTGGATCTTGTAGATGAAAACAATAACTACACAAGGGCTTGCATTTTGAGGATTGATTCCTTTTTCAGTATGCCTAAACCTTTGTATGAATTTAATATTACAGGCATAGAAGGTCAGGACTCCATTACACCTCTGAAATTCTCTATTTATCCAAGATTTGTCAGGGATATAGAACTGATAGCACCCAAGGTTCCTTATTACAAGATCAGTCAGGTGAAAGGAAATGATGGCAATGGCGTGGCTACTTCCATCAATAAACTTGGATATTTAGTGGGTGTGGTGCATAGTGAAAACCTTGTTTCCACAGGATTGAAATTTTCCCTGGTGGATGCAACCGGTGCCATAACTGTTTATAAATCCGCTGCCGTATCTTCCTATACTCCGATGCGCGGCGATAGTATTATTACTTATGGAAAGATCGGACAAATAAACGGACTGACTGTAATTTATCCTGATTCGATTAAGAAAATAAATTCTTACAATCCTTTACAAAACACCTTTGTGGTTTCATTGCTGATTGAAGCGGATGAATCTTATCCGCGCCGTTTGGAACATGTAAAATTAGTTAGTGCCACACAATGGAATCCGGCAGCAAGTGCAGGAACCAATGGTTTCAGCATTACTGTTAAGGATACCGCTTCTTCAGATACATTCTCCGTGTTTATTTCCAGTGCAACTACTGCATTCAAACTGGCTGCACCTGTAGGATCATTTAATGTAACAGGTATTTTGCAACAGAGCGACCAGACTTCGCCGTTCAATACAGGATACTATCTTGAGCCTCGCGATTCACAGGATATCTGGATGCTTTCCAAGGGTGTGGAAGGTATAGAAAATCAAAGTGCGAATCAGATTCCGGTAACTATCTATCCGAATCCTGCTGCGCAAAATGTGCATATACTTTTCGGCGACCTGAAAGGCGAAGCGGTGATGATGAATTTATATTCCGCCACAGGAATGTTGGTCTATTCTGAAAAAGTATACGGATCCTCCACAATGAATATTTCAAATCTGCCGCAAGGCATGTATTTTATAAAAATGACTACCAACAGCGGACTGCAAAGCAGCAGCAAGCTGATCAAGGAATAATTCTTGTACGTAATGTATTCCCCGAAAGCACCCTGTCATGTTCTCGACAGGGTGCTTTCTTTTTTTATACCTCACCCCGCTGTCGCGCGCCCTCTGCTTTAAGAGAGGGCTGAACATTATAGCTGATTCCTGCTGAATGAAAATGTGTGGAATTAAAGAAAAGAGTCAGAAAGTGAAAATTATGAACGAGTGATTGAGCTGTCCCCCCTCTCTTAAAGGAGAGGGGCTAGGGGAGAGGTATAT
>CAILMK010000704.1 GCA_903835275.1 uncultured bacterium
AAAAAACGCTTTATATGTGTATCACACTTGGGCAAGTTTTTTGATGGTTTTTTTTCTTGTCACAGTGCATTAAGTTTACAATCGAAGCACGCCTCCCGGCGTGCTTCTTCTTTATAGGGTATTTTGGTACCATAAAAAAAGTTGCCAACTTTAAATCGTCTATAAAAATTAAATCAAGCTTTCAACTCCTTCCCTTTCCAGATAAAATACACAATCGCCCCTAAGGCAATCATTCCAAGGGAGCCAAAGATGAATTTCCAATCGGTAGAGAAGTAAATATATCCCCATACTATTACTGCAAAGACTGCAGGAATGGGGAATAATGGCATTCTGAATTTCAATATTTCCTTAGCTGCTTTTTTTCTGTGAAGTAAAATGATTCCAACTCCCTGGGAAACGAATTGCACCAATATGCGCATGGCGAGAATAGCACTAATTACTTCCGCCATCTTGAAAAGCAAACTGAATACAAAAGCAAATGCTCCAAGAATCAGCAGACTGTAATGCGGTATCTTCAATCTTGGATGAACCTTTGCAAATATGCTGAAATAATTTCCATCAGCGGCGGCAGCGAAAAGCACTCTTGAATATCCAAGCATCACTGCGAATAGAGATGAAATAGCAACGATTAAAATCAAACCTGTTGCAAAGAGCGCCACTGTATGGCCGTATATTCTCTCAAAGAAAAGGCTGGCTACAAATTTGGAATTTGCTGCTTCCTTCCATGGCAATACTCCCAATAAAGCGGTCTGCATACAGATATAGATTATCGCGATGCCAATGATGGAAATAAGAATGCTTTTCGGAATATTCTTTTCCGGTGATTTTATCTCACCTCCCAAGTGGCAGACGTTATAATACCCTAGGAAACTGTACATGGATTTTACTGAAGCCGCGCCCAGGCCAACGAAGAAAACAGAAGAGAAATTTACTCCTTTTGAGAAATCACCGAATGCCATGTGAGTATCGAAATGAGTAAACCCTGAAACGATGAGAAATAATAATACCCCAATAACTATGAGTGACATAACTACGCCCATTTTGCCCGTGGTTTTTATATCACGATATAGAAGAAAGGTAATTAGTATAACCAGTGCTCCGCTAACCGCTTTCTGCTGCAATGGATCAATCGGGATGATGTACATCAGGTAGGATGAAAAGCCAATGGCGCCGGATGCTATCACCAATGGTGCCTGTATGGTGGTCTGCCATACATAAAGGAATGAAAAAAGTTTCCCCCATCTAGTCCCGTATAATTTTTGAAGAAAAACATAAGATCCACCGGCTTCAGGATAAGCACTACCGAGTTCGCTCCAGACCAATCCATCGCAAAGCGACAAAACAGCACCCAGCACCCATGCCAGTATACACGCAGGACCATTCATTGCCCCGATGATAAAGGACATGACAATAAAAGGCCCGATACCCACCATGTCTATCATGTTGAGTGCCGTTGCCTGTGTCAGGTTTAGCCCGCGATGAAGTTTGGTAGTTTGTTCGATGGTATGTGTACTTATTAATATTTCTTTGCTACGTACGGTGCTACTTTCAGTTTTTCAAAAAGCGCTTTCGCCTTGTCCATTCCGCCGGGAGCGTTTTCAGAAAAATACCAGAAGTTTTCAATATCACCATAGCCCATGCCCATTTGCATTACGCCCTGTGATTTGTGCTCGGCAATTTCCCAATTCACAATGATCTTGTAATTCAGTGCCTTTTTGAAACCAAATTTAGTGGTTCTATCCACACTGAATTGGGAAGTGGCAAAATCCGTATGGGTTTCTGCATACTCCTTTAACTGGGTAAATTTTCTTACTATAGTATCACCCTTCATAGAAACACCGCCGCCAAGAATGATCGGCCTATCCTTTTCAGGCATATCCTTTACCGCCCGCAATGCCATTAAACTAGCACCTTTATGCCCGCCATGCGTTTCAGGGACTGGGAGCAGGCATAGAACATAGTCATAATGCGTTTTTGTTAGCACCTCATGCAATTTCTTTTGAATGAGTGGCACATTCCAACTGGTATCAAGCGGTTCGCGCTCATCGAGTCCGTAATGTGCATCTTTCTGATCCATGAAAAAGAAATGACTGATGCCGATAATTTTCCCTGCATTCTTCAATTCCTGCTTGCGGATCTTAGGCAGGTTTTTGCGCCCTACCTTTTCATTTGTTAATTCCACTCCATAAATAGGTTCTGCGAGTGTCGAATATTTGTAGCCCCCTTCTCCATTAGTGACTAAAAATAGATCGGCAGTACCGTGAAGTTCATGGGTGATCTTATAAATCGTCGCTGCAAATCCGCTTTCATCATCGGGGTGTGCGATTACAATTAATACAGATGGACCTTTCTCCTGCGCATGGACAGAAAGAAAGCAACATATTGATAATAAGATGAGTAAATATTTCAAGGGTATAAGAATTTAAGAGAGCAAGTTAGGAAAAGCTTCTTAGTTATTGTCATGGTATCCTAAAGGTAAGTAACTCATTTTTCCCGCTGATTTCGCGGATAAACGCTGATAGAACTCACGCGGATTTTCCCAATCTCAGACAAGAAGCAATGGCTTTGCCGCCAGTGCATCGTGATACATGAATATCTGATAGCCCGAAAATGTAATATTATTTTTGATCTCATTCGGAACGTGCCCACCGGCAACTTGAGCATTATACAATGCAATTACATCATCATAGGTCTTGCTGAAAGGATTAGTCTGAAAGTAATTGAACATCGTGGAAGGTGAACAATAAAATAACAAAATTATATTTGCTTTCTTTCCCAGATTCCCCGCAGCTAGTCCAAGATAATGCAATTGATTAAAGACTTGAAGATAGTTATAACTTGGCGTGGTGGAAGATTCCACCAATAAAATCCTGCTTGTTTTCTGAAGTAAAGTGGTTGCCTGCTGCAATTCTTTTCCCGTGCTGCTATTGCAGCGTGCGAAATAAGCTTCGTTGGTCAGGTGATTTGCCTGCGCTTGAGCTGCCACGATTGAAAGTTCTGCGGAGTATCCTGCGAAACCTGTGGTTTCAGGCTGCAACCACCAGTCCAATTCGAGCTGAACAGCATCTATTTTTTGTGATGCAGCCGTGCGTTGTGAGTTGTAGTGTGGCACCGTTAAATATTCAAGATCGGGATGCGCAGCTGATGGCACCAGCATATAATCACGGCTCTCTACGGCAGTAACTCCGGTAATGCCGTAAGCAGTCCTTGCATTGGATATAAATGCCGATAGCGCAGCCCTGGTCGGACTTGCAGCGCCTGAATCCAATATATCATCCAGATAAAGACTGAGAGTATTGAAGTAATTTTGTTTAGCCCATTTCAAAAGGGCAGTTTGTTTAGCTGGATCAGGCAGGATATCATGCTTGAAATTATCAACATAAATGCCGCGATATGCAGGTAGAGTCATTGCTTAAATTTTTCTATACAATGATAGCGATTAATTATTTCTCGCAGATAAACGCAGATTGAACTCACGCAGATTATTTCCCGTAAAGGAGCGCAAAGTTTCGCAACGTTTTTGAGTTTATCCTATTAATCCTTTAATCCTGCAAATCCTAGTTCAGACAATTATTCAGACAAAAAAAGCCGCTCCTTTCGGAGCGGCT
>CAILMK010000705.1 GCA_903835275.1 uncultured bacterium
AGAAATACTATTTTTCTCCAAATCCCATATTAGGATTTAGAATTGGTTATTCCTTTTAAGTAAATATTTACTCTTATGAAATCATTAATCCTCATTTTGTTTTTGTCAATTTCATTGAACTCATTTGCCCAAGATACCACAACAACAAAAGAAAAAACATATACGGCATGGGGAGAAGCAGGTGTAGGTGGAAGTTTTGGAGGTCCAATGTCCGATGAGTTGACATATTATGACCTGGAATTAATAATTAAAATAAAGCACTCAATAATTACCGTCAATTCTATGAATGGTGGCGTCGGTAGTAGTTCACTTTTTGGTGACGACCCTGTTTCAGAATCTCATACCAGAAGCATTATGTACGGTAGAATTTATAAAGGACGAATTGGCTATTTTTCTGCATCTTTGGGTCCAGCTTTGGTTTATGGATATTTTGAACGGGAAAATGAGCGAGTGATAACTGCTTCAAGTTTTGTATGGACTAATGGATACTATCCTAAACACAACTATAATACTTTTGGCATGGCAATTCAACAACAAGCTCACTTCACTGGAAAATATAGTGGTATTGGATTGACTTATAATGAATATCTAAGTCCAAAAACATCCTATTTTATGATAATCCTGTCCTTAGATGTCGGATTATTTAGATAAGTACGTATATCTCAATTATGACAAGGGCGGTATCACCTCAACCTCATCTACAAGGAAAGCATAAGCTACATATTCACCATCCTCTTCGTCCTCACTTTCTTCATCATCGTCCTCATCTTCGTCGGTGAGCTCATAGAGGGTGGTATGCATTACAACACTATTCACTTCAAGGGTAGTATGATAAACGTCTTCAATGCGAATTGTTATAGGTGCCTCTGCAGCTTCATCATTCAATTTATCTGCAATGGCAGTAGCTATAGGGCTGGAGGTGGTACGGATGCTGCGAAGTATGGTATTTAACTGCGCGAATGTCAATCCGAACGTAGCAAAATATTCCACACCATAATACGGCACCCTGCAATAGAGGGTAATATCATCGGTATCATCAAAAAGGATTTCATCGATGGCAAAAATATCGAAACTAAAGCTTCGTTCCCTGCCAAATTTGGCGCCAATATCTTCCAGCATTTCTATAATTAAAATGCAAAGGTAGCAAAACGAATGAATCTTGAAACAAATTATCTTATTCATTCACCATCAGGCGAAACCCTGTTCCGTGAAGGTTTCGGATCTCGATATTCGGGTCCATTTTAAGGATCTTTCGCAATTTTGTGAGGTAAACATCCATGCTGTTGGACGTGAAATAATCATCCCGCCCCCATATTTTCTGAAGAATAAGTTTGCGACTTAAGAGTTCATCCTTGTGCTCACAAAATATTGCAAGCAGTTCCGCCTCCTTCTGGCTGAGTTTTACTTTTGAAGAAGGACAGGAAAGAGTCCTGCCGGTATAATCAAACTCAAGGCTTGCGAGCGAGTATTGCTTTTGTTCAAGTGCAGGGAACGTTGAGTTTGAACGTTTCAATATTGCTAAAATTCGAAGATATAATTCCTGGGCATCAAATGGCTTGGTAATGTAATCATCGGCTCCGGCGCTGAAGCCGTCATAAACATTCTCCCTTGAGTTTTTAGCAGTAAGAAAAATGATTGGTATCTGCTTGTCCGTTTTGCGAATTTCCATGGCAAGAGTCAGTCCATCTTTTTTGGGAAGCATTACATCAAGAATACACAAGTCGAACTTGTGGCGTCCAAAAAATTTAAATCCTTCTTCTCCGTTTTCGGAAAGCAAAATATCAATTCCCTTGGGAGCGAAATTTTCCTTTAACAAGTATCCGAGGTTCGGATCATCTTCCACCATCAATATTTTTATCGATTCATTCATATCAGTTTTTCCATTCAATTTCAAAACAACTTCCTTTTCCGGGTTCACTTTTCACTCTCATTTCAGCCTTGTGTGCATCAACGATAATCTTCACATAACTCAAGCCCAACCCGAATCCTTTTACGTCATGTACATTCCCCTGGGAAGCACGATAAAATTTATCGAATATGCGCTTCTGTGTGAATTCATTCATACCGATTCCATGGTCTTCTATGCTTGTCAAAATGCCCGCAGGTGTATTTGTACTGCTAATTGTAATCGTTGTTGCCCCGGGTGAATATTTAATCGCGTTATCTATCAGGTTAAAAAATACATTCGTTACATGAACCTCATCAGCCATAACAAGGGAAGGTTTTGCATGCAAATTTGTTACAATTGTCTTTCCTGCCAGATGATTTTGAATCCTGAATGTGGAGGCAACTCTCTCAATAAGATCATTGATATCCAGCATTTCCTTTTTCAGTTCAAATTCCATTTTATCAGAAGATGCAATGTGCAGTACCCTTTCCACATTGGAACGCAAACGTTCATTTTCCTCAGAGATAATATCAAGGTAGCGGTGCAACTTATTATCATCCTGTTCCCCATGCTCATCAATATTTTGAAGCGCAAGGGAAATATTTGTCAATGGTGTTTTAAATTCATGTGTCATATTATCAATGAAATCATTTTTCATTTCCGATAATTTTTTCTGCCTGTTGATCACATTTATAAAATACCTGAATGAAAATGCAAGCAATAAAATTATCAGGAGAGAGCTAAACAAAACGATCCATAGGGTTCCTGTAAGCTTAATCGAATCTCCGGGAATATAAAGTACCAACATGTATGGATCATTAAAGTATTTTGTATTCAGAAAATTTGTTTGCAGGGGGCTTTCCAAAAGCCATTCAGGCTTTGTGCCCGGGGAAGAATATTGGATTTTTTTATCCTTGTCAATAACGCCATAATAAAATTTTCCTGACAGGCCACTTGACCTGATAGCTTCATATAATAATGAGTCAAGGAGTTTGGTGTTGAGGAACTCCTTAACAGGGCGTTTCATGGATAATTCATCCCTAAAATTCCGGGCTGTCAATTTTTCAAGCGGTTCCCTTTTTCCCATATACTTATGCGAGCCAACATCCCTGGAGTAATCAAACTTGAAAACTATATCCGCATCTACATCATGGGTAAACTTTATATTTGAAAAATCATACAACTCCTTTCCATCATCATCCAGGTAATACAGCTTGACAGAATCCGTGTTTTCAAAAGTAGCAGGCAAAAAATTACCTTTCTTGTCTACTTTATTTTTCAGGATATAAAATCCCTGTCCGGGAAGAACATGAAGCCTTGCAAAAGCCTCAAAACAAAACAGGTTATCCTCTGCCACCTTCGCTACATGTCCTAGGCGTTCCAACAGATTACGATCCAATTCCTTTCTTCTCAGCGATAGCGCATTACTGACAAGATATAATTGCATACCTATAAGGCCTGCCAGAGTTATGGCAACAATTGCTATGACAAGGCGAATTTTTTTATCCTTCATTGTTACTCAAAATTACACTATATGCAAGTTTATTTCAAAGATTAAGAATATTTTAAGTTTTTTTAAGGGAACATTAAGAGTATGAATACCCATTCCAAATATAACTTTGATTTCAAATTTAAAATATTGCTGATTTATGAAAAATTTACTTTTTAGTTGTCTTATTTTCTTTTCGCTGCCCTTGTACGCCCAAAGATGGGAGTCAAAATCCGATATTCCAAGTGGAAGGGATGCGGCAATAAGCTTTACCCTTAACGGGAAAGTATATTTTGGTGGCGGTGGTGCCCAAAGTGACCTATGGGTTTACAATCCGGATTCCAATTTATGGACTCAAAAAAACGATCTGCCCAATAGTTCTTCAGGGCGCGGTTTTGCAATTGCATTCACCATTGGGAACCATGCCTATATAGGAACAGGTTCCAACGATGGCTTCACAAAGCTTTACAGCGACCTGTGGATGTATAATTCCGATTCAGATACGTGGATGCAAAAAGCAGATTATCCCGCCGGTGGACGTGATGCGATGGCCTGTTTTGTATTGAATGGAAAGGCATACGTGGGCGGAGGAACTGACAATAACCTTGTTTACGGGGAATTTTATGAATATGATCCAGCAAAGGATAAATGGACCGGCAAAATAGGGATGCCGCAAGGAAGTACTGCCTTTGCAATGGGATTCTCTGTAGGAGGCCATGGATATATGTGCGGAGGTGCCGGAAGCACTGAATATAAAACACTGTATGAATATGACACGGTCAATAATTCCTGGTCTAAAAAAGCGGACTTCCCGGGCGGCGGACGGCAGGCAGGTATTGGTTTCACAATAGGAAACAAGGCGTATGTAGGCCTGGGAATGTCAGGGTATGCCAATGTTTATAACGACTTGTATAGTTACGATCCAAGTGCGGACGCGTGGACCAAAAGCACAAGTTTAAAAGGTACAGGCAGGGCATGGTCCACTGCAACGATCTTGAACGACAAAGCCTACGTAGGTGGAGGATGGGATCTTGCATCTACGTCATTCATGAGCGACTGGTTAGCCTTCGTATCGGATTCCACGGCAACAGGCATAAAGGAAGCTTCACTGAAACAGGAAAATATTTCACTATACCCAAATCCGTCTACAGACGAACTGAATATTGTATTGCCACAGGATTTTAAAGGAACAATAAATATTACTGACATAAGTAGCAAAAGCCTCTATTCCCAATTAACAGAACAGAAAAATATAAAGCTTGATGTTTCCAGCTACCCTAAAGGTATATTCATTGTAAATTTCATAAGCAACAATGGATATGCTCATACAAAATTTACAAGACAATAATTTATCGCTTTATACAAGTGTGCCCCGGTTTTCAAAAGGCATCCGAAAGGGTGCCTTTTTTTGTTAAAGGATACATAACGTAATTTGCGCGAATATGCCAATGAAGGCCATTGGCAATTTTTTAATTTGGCGAAGAAGATATCATCGTATCAATGTTACTGTTCCCTCCACTGTCTTTTCTTTCTCCCCAATAAGCTGGTAATGAAAAATAAAATAATAGGTTCCTGCGGCGCATAAGGTATGTCCGTCATTCATTTTGCTTCCATCCCATGTATAGCTTTTATCATCACTGGAAAACACCTTTTGTCCCCATCGGTTAAATATTTCAAGACCATATAACTGGTTGCCTCTTGCAACGATGTAATAACGGTCATTTTTCCCATCGTTATTTCCGGGTGTAAATACATTCGGGATAAAAATATATTTATCGAGGTTGAGTGTATGACATACGCTGTCCTCGCATCCTGTATTATTCCTTGCAATGAGGCAAACATTGATGATTCCTGTCCTGTTAAAGGAATGGCTTATATCGGAATTATCCGGTGTTTCGATAATAGTTCCATCATCAAATATCCAGGTATAATGAGTGGCATTTAGCGATGTGTTTACAAAATAAAATACGGGAGTATCCTGCCGGGAAGAATCCATGTAAAAAGATGCTTTTACATCCACTACTTTTATTTTTTTCGTAAGGGAATCCGGGCAAAACGGTCCTGTTCCTTTATACCTTAAAGTATATACCCCCACATGAGTATATAAATGTCCCGTATGTGGTGCTTTGCTGAAATTTTTAAAAGTGCTGTCGCCAAAATCGAGCGTCCAGTTTTTAAAGGA
>CAILMK010000706.1 GCA_903835275.1 uncultured bacterium
GCTGTCATGGTCAATAAAGCCTTCATACAAACTGTGATATATCGGAATGAAAGATGCTTTGATATTTATATCTTCAAAAATGGCATAGATACGCTCCACCTGCTTGGGTTGATCCGAAAATATCAGGGAAGTATAACCCTTGCGTTCGTTTTCCTCCAATCCCTTTCCGAGCAGATCAAAATTCTTGTTGAATTCCGGTTGCGCGGAAACATTAAATTCCTTGCTGAATGTAGGAGTAAAATATGGAGTGGTACTCCATTCAATCACTGAAAAACGATTTAGTGATTTCATTAATTTTTTCGGATCATCAAAATCACTTTCCTTTAAATGATACTCTGCTGTTGTGGCAATTCCGGCTTCTTTTTTTAGTGTTTTATCCAGCTTGGTTAATATCTCTTTTACATAATTAAGGTTCTGCGCGAAAATGATCGTATCCTGTGGAATATAATCGAGAAAAGGAATGCGTTCAAATTCATGCATCGGTTCTTCTATATTCGGAATGATGGTAACACGTGATAATTTCTTCGCCGAAAGCTGCGTATCAGGATCGAACATTCGGATGCTTTCTACACTGTCTTCATTTAACTCTATCCGATAAGGGAGGTCATTCGCAAAGGAAAAAATATCAATGATGCCACCGCGCAATGAAAACGTTCCGGCCTCGTAAACAAAATCGGTCCGTTCAAAATTATAAGTAACTAAAAAATCGATAATAAAATCGACATCCAGTTTATCGCCAATGCTTAATTCAAAAGTATTTTCTTTTAAAGTTTTTGCGGAAATTACTTTTTCAAACAATGCTTCCGGATACGTAACGATTATATGGTGTCGAGTTTCGCTTTCACGCACCTGGTTCAAAACTTCTGTACGTTCCAATACCGCCTGGGTATCTATTTCTGTGAGGCTTTGTTCGCGTTTAAAGGGTGAAGGATAAAACCAAACGGGTTTTTTATCCAGGAAAGCCTGCAAGTCATTTTGGAAATACTGCGCGCTTTCCTTGTCATTCAGGATATACAAATGGCTTATCGCTTTTGTTTTAAGCGCGGCGGCGCCAATCAATGATCGTAACGATCCTTTAAATCCCGATAAATGCACCTTGCCTGCATTGCCTGCGGATTCATTGATGGCCTTGATGGCTTCGTGCTTAGAATAGAGTTGTAGTAAGTCCTGAATATTCATATAAATACAAACAGACCGGGACGAAAAGCAATAGCCCTCGTCCTGATCGTAGATGCAAAGTTACTGAAAAAGGGATGAGTGACGAGTGACGAGGGACAAAAAAGGATTTTTGATTTAGGATTGAGGGCACCATATTGTTCAGATTTTGGTAGGGGTTCAATATTTTGAACACTAACCTCAAAAGCCACATTTCTCATTTATTTTATTAAGTTTGTTTTTCCAAACACAGAAAAGATATGGAACACAAAAGAAATCCGGTTTTGCTTTTTGCAGCAATTGCAGTGATTGCAGGCTTTTTCCTTCCCTGGCTGGAAATACCAAAGGTATCAGCGGGACCTTCATCGCTGAGTGCTTTTGATATGTTGAAGAGTAACTTTCTCCCGACAGATATTAATCCCCTTATTTACCTGGGATGGATGATTCCTGTCAGCGGCGCTTTTGTACTCTTTAACCAGCTTTCGCCTAAAAAGATACTATGGGATTTTCACCCTATAAAAATGCTTCCTTTTGTTTTAATGGTAGCCCTGGCAGTTACCGTTTTTTATAAGACGTCCCCAATATTTGTGGATGCTTCAAAAGAAGTTGCCGCCCGCACGGAATCTATGAAACATCTGAAGGAAATCCTTGGCTTGGGATTCTTTATAACGGTGATTGGATCCTTTGTAATGTTTGGTTATGGGGTAAAGTATTACTCGCACCACAGGGTTTCAGGCAGATTGGTGGAATTAGAAGGGAATAAGGCTGAATAATTTTAATTTTTGAACCTGTTGCCAAGGTAGTGAAATAATTAATATATTGATAATCAA
>CAILMK010000707.1 GCA_903835275.1 uncultured bacterium
AAGTTCAAAAAAGTTCAGCCCTCTCTTAAAGGAGAGGGCGCGCGACAGCGGGGTGAGGTATATTGCGATGGCAATCCTCTTCCTCCTCACATTCCAATTCTCCTCCCACGCTCAACTCAAACATCACTTCACACATGAAGATACTCTGCGCGGCTCCATGAATCCAAACCGCATGTATGATGTGACGTATTATGATTTGAATATAAATATGGGTCTTGAAATGAATATGCAGTTTAAATATATTAACGGGACAAATACTATTTATTTTAAAGCACTTGCCAACCTGGATTCAATCCAAGTAGATTTGGACACAAATATGAAAGTGGGATCAAAAGATGTTAATATTGTACTGAATGAAGATCATGTTTTAACACGTGACAGGATTAAAAAAGAACTGACATTTTGCAGGCAGAACAAATGCCTCTACATTCGTTTCCCGCACACGGTGAAAAAGGATTCTGTAATGGCTATTTCCATCGATTACATCGGTCGGCCTCGCGTGGCAATAAATCCACCCTGGGACGGTGGTTTTGTATGGAAAAAAGACAAGGATGGCAACGATTGGATAGGTACGGCATGCGAAGGAATAGGTGCATCCACCTGGTGGCCCTGCAAGGATTATCTGGGTGATGAACCGGACAGTATGCGGATTACTTGCATGGTTCCTGAAGGGTATATTTGCAAATCCAGTGGCAGATTAATTCGCGATGCTCCAATGATTATAGATGTACAAACTGATCCGATTCATGATCCGGAAAAAGTCAAGACATTTACCGTGCAAAAAAGTATCTGGAAGGTGGACTATCCGATCAATACGTACGATGTAACACTTAACATTGCAAAGTATGCTGATATAAAAGATAGTTTCTACAGCGATGCTGGAAAAATTGATCTGCATTTTTATCCGTTGGAGGAAAACCGCGCTGAGGCCCACGCGTATTTCCCGACGCGCACCAAACAGATGTTGAAATGCTTTGAACATTATTTCGGTCCATATCCTTTTACAAAAGATGGTTATAGTTTAGTAGAAACGTACTACTGGGGCATGGAACATCAAAGTGCGATAGCTTATGGAAATCATTTCAAGGATTCCACACTGGGATATAAATTTGATTTTATTCTTATTCATGAAAGCGCCCATGAATGGTGGGGTAATTCACTCTCCTGCGCGGATGAAGCGGAAATGTGGCTGCATGAATCCTTTGCCACGTATGCGGAAGCGCTATACGTGGAATATTACTGGGGAAAAAATGCGTACACGGATTACCTCGTTAAACAAAAACATAACATTGTAAATTCAGAACCCGTCATTGGGCCCATGGGTGTCAATTATGACCGAAAGGATAATGATATTTATTATAAGGGTTCATGGATGCTACATACTTTGCGCAGCGTACTAAATAATGACGATCTGTTTTTTAAGATCATTTATACATTTGCCACGCAATATCATTGTTCAATAGTGCATACATCAGATTTTGTAAATCTTGTTAATAAAATGACGGGTAAAGATTATACTGTATTTTTTGATCAGTATTTGCGTCAAACTAAATTACCTGAATTAAAATATACATTTAAGAAACATCACGACAGGGTAACATTCACGTACCAATGGGAGAATGCCATTAAAAATTTCTCCATGCCGATAGATATTATGATTGATGGAAATGCAATAACTGTTACTGTGACTACTGAAAAACAAGAAATTGTTTTGCCTTATGTTTCCGATAAAAATTATTTCGGCGAAGATCGTTATTTATATGATATGAAATAGGAGGAAATCAAGGGCCGGAGCCCTTGTAATAATCGTCACGAGGCAGGAACCTCGCGACATCAAAGTCAATCGTCTTCGTTCAGATTTTACTACTTACTACTAAATTTTGTCTCCTGAGTTTGAAAACAGATATTGTTACCAATGTAACGAGCGTTAAAAAAAGTATTAGTGAAGAACCCATGGTGCCGAAATTTAATCCGCCTTTATCAAAGGGTTTGGTGAGCAGATCCCCGAAGGTGGCACCAAAAGGACGCGTGAGTACAAATGCGATCCAGAACAAAACGACATGGGATATTTTTGTGAAGTAATAGGCTAGTACAACAATCAGCAATAAACTGCCAATCAAAATCGCTCCCCCTATGAAACCGAGTCCTGAATTATCGGATAAGAAATCACCGAGTGCAGTTCCGAGTGTGTTGGAAAACAATATGGCGATCCAGTAAAAAACTTCACCGCGCCTGGATTTTATATCTGTAACGGATAATGATTTTTCCGTTACTTTCCAGATGATAAGTGTAGTTATAAGAAGTGAAACGAGTATCAGCGAACCTGTAGCGTATCCAAGGTTAAGTGTCCTATCCATGTAGTCGGACATGGTGGTTCCGGCGGTGCTTGTAGCAAGGATCACCGCCCAGTAAATAACAGGATGAAATTTCTTTGACAGTAACTGAACAGAAAGTGTTGTCAGAAAAAAACTGATGAGGATTATTGAGCTTATCAGATACCCCACGTTGAGTGTCATGGATAATAAATCACCGGCGGTTTCGCCAAGTGTGGTGGCGCATATTTTCATCACCCAGAATGAAAAAGTTATCTGCGGAAGTTTATTCATTCAAATGGTATGCGTAGTATTATTATCGCTTAGTATCTTAGGCTCGTCTTTTTTATCCTGCATAAAATGAAGATAGGAATCATATGCAATAAACCAGAGTGAATAAACAGTAAGTCGCCCCCAGAAATCAATAAACGGCAATGCATGAGGATCGGTACTCAAACAATCAAAATACCCCATGAGAAGAAAGAAGGGGATATTACAACAAACAATGAGAATGAGCAGCCATTTAAGGAATGGAATACCGGTAATATACTTGCGGTAAAGTGCGTATCCTGCAAACCAAAGGGAATATACACAGAGCCTTCCCCAAAAATCAATAAATACCAAATCCTTCGGGTCGGTGCTGAGTTTGTTTAAATAGGCCAGTAATAGAAATGCCAGTGCATTTGCGCTGATAATTGTTACCAGTATTGCGTTAATAACATTCTTATGCTTTGTCATCCAAATGTAATTTTAAAATCGCATTCACAAAATATGGCTATCCTGCGAATACGAAACAAAGATAAGAAAATATTTTGAAAAGGACCTTACCTGACCCCTCTCTAACAACCACCCCGCCCTAAAGGGCACCCCTCCTGAATCAGGAGGGGAAGCAGTCGCGATCATTGTTCTTGCTATAAAGGTTTGATGCCTTCAGCATCATGGCTCAGGTTATTTGATTATTAGTTTAGTTTTTAGCCTTTTCTTATTACTTACTATTTACAACTGAACTTCCTCAATAACTCCTATTGCTGTACTCTGAATTGCCGGGCATTTTTGTTGCATTGGAAACCCTGTCGCGTTTGAATAGCATTAACACTGCAAAAGCAATGATGACGGAAAAGAGAAACAATTCACTGGCGATAGCAAAGCCTGCAAGCAGAGGACTGAGGTTTTGTCCGTTCGGAATTGAATCAGCAACGATAGGCAGGAATGCAGGATTCAGGATAGTAACAATAAATGTAAATATCCCGAATGAAATGGATACAAATGCTGCAAACATATACAGCACACCCATGCCCGGAAGATAATCTGTTTTATTCCTGTTGTCTTGCCTGCGTACGGCTCTCAGCATAAAATACATTCCTGCGAAAACAAGTGCATAATTTACAAAGCGTAAACTTGTGTATTTTACTAGATCCATTTGCCACATCACCAGGAAGTATACGATGAGTGATATGAGTGTAATAAAGCCATACCGGATGGCGATAGACCTCATGGCAGGGTAGGGAACATTTCGTACGGTGGTCATAAAGTTATTTGTTTAATGTCTGTTAAAAAATTATAATCAAGTGATATCATTAATCCAAGGGTCATACTGTTGGTAGATTGGCGTCCGGAAGAATAGAAATTTTGCGGCGCTCCACCATCAGTACTGTATATAACACTTTTCTTTTCGGCATCGGTGAATCCAAAGTCAAACCTCAGGCGTGTGTCCAGTGTAAGTTTTTTACAGAGATTCCAACCGGTACCGATTGCAAATACACCGGCATACGTTACGGATTTGTACAGATCCATTGGCTTTACATTGGTATGTGGAAATGTTTCGTCCGTATGGTTTACTTCCATGGCCACTCCTTCCAGGATATTTATTTGTGGCCCTATTAGAATGGTGAAAAACATTTTATCGTGTTTATCAGAATTCATTGAAAGCATCAGCGGTATTTTTACATAGTTCAATTCTGCGAGTGCAACATAATCACCATGAATAGGAGTGAGGCCGTTCAGTTCAACC
>CAILMK010000708.1 GCA_903835275.1 uncultured bacterium
TAAATGACATGACTTTAGGGATTTAAGACGGCAAAATTGCCTGTTTATGCTAAAAAAGGAAAATAATTCTATTGAAAGTCGGTAAAACGGGGGTTTCCGGCGGTAAAGAAAGAATAAATTAATAAAACGCTAACAATTTTTTGTTCAAGCAGGGTCTCTCAGAAGTAAGTGCTTTGTGGGCTTTAGAAGACTCTGCGACCAAGGAGCGCAGCGTCTCTTTCCTCGCGCATACCCACCCAAAAGGAGATACTGCTGGGAAAACTAAACCTCAGGCTATTCAAGCTACCAGTTCGCAATCAAAAACAACTTCAAAATAATGTTTGATCTTGCCTTTAACCTCTTCCATATCAAGGGTTCTACCCAGCTCTTTCTGCATGGAAGTCACTGCTTTATCGGTGATTCCGCAAGGAATAATGTAGTTGAAATAATCCAGGTCCGTGTTAACATTGAATGCCCAGCCATGCATAGTTGTCCAGCGGCTGCATTTAACACCGAAAGCGCATATTTTCCTTGCTTTGGAAGGACTTTCAGGGTCCAGCCAGACGCCTGTATATTTTGGCAGCCTGCCCGCCACTATGTCATAGTCTTTCAGGGTGAGTATCATAACTTCCTCCAGGGAACGCATATACCAGCCTATATCCGTCTTGAATTTTTCGAGGTCAAGGATCGGGTATCCAACAATCTGTTGCGGCCCGTGAAAAGTGATATCCCCTCCCCTGTTGTTATGAAAGAATTCTATGCCGCGCTTTTTCAATTCCTCTTCAGAAATAATAAGATTTTCTTCAGACCCGCTTTTGCCAAGCGTGTAAACCGGAGGATGCTCGCACAGCAATAAATGACTTTGGGTGATTTCCCATTGCTCTTCCGGAAGATTCCGGTTCCTGCTTTTAATGGCAAGGATCTCTTCAAAAAGATTGGTCTGGTAATCCCAGGCCTTTTGATAGCCTATCATACCAAGATCCTGAAAATGCACGGGATTCATAGTGCAAAGGTACTGAAAAGACGGCTGGTTGTATTGCTAAAATATCACTTGGGAACATCCATAATAAATAATTCATTTATTTTATTGAAATTTGCAGGATAAATAAAAAAAACATGGGCATCTTTTCAAAATTTAAAACCATCTATCTCTCATCCTTAGTTTTATACATTTTTCTTTTGTGCTCTTTTGTGGCAAATGCAAAATTAAATGGGACATTTACCATTGACTCGTCGAAATCCGCATCACTTACAAATTACAAGGATGTCGCTTCCGCTATATACGACCTTGACTCTGGCAAGCGATATGATGGAGGTACTGCAAACGGTTCTGGTGTATCAGGACCAGTGATTTTCAAAATAGCAGATGGGGTTTACTACGGTCAATATCATATTACTGCAATATCCGGGGCTTCTTCTACAAATACAATTATATTTACGTCCTCGTCAGGTGACAGTTCAAAGGCAATACTAACTTTTCCATCAACATATAATTCTTCTATACCGAATTATATTTTATTTCTGGAAGGAGTAAACTGGATAACATTCCAAAAATTGACCATCCAGAGAACAGGCAAGAAGAAATATGGAGCAGTAATTCTTTATAGGGACGGAGCCTCTAACAATAATTTTTTAAACAACCGGATTCTGGGGATTAAAACAGACTCATTTAACTATTACCAAAACCTTGTAAGCAGCCCATATTATGGCGGGATAGATACAAACGTGACCTTCCAAAATAATTTTATGAAATGGGGAATCTATGGGATAGATCTCACAGGATATGGAAGTGCCTACATTCATGCAACTGGTAATTCAATTATCGGAAATATTATTGACAGCAGCTATGAAATGGCCATCCATGTAGGATCTCAGGACTCACTGACAATTTCCGACAATGTAATAAGAGCAGCCCAGCAACCCTATACCATAGATGTTGAAATATGTAATAAATATCTTTTAATATCCGGCAATAAAATCATAGTAACAAATAAAGATGATTATGGTAGCTACTATGGCATCTATATTGAAAAATGCATAGGAAACTCGTCAAGGAGACAAACTATTCAAAACAATTATGTTGCAATCCAGGGCAGCCAGTTAAATTCCTCCTCAGCCCTATATGAAGATAAATGCCAATACCAGAATTATTATGACAATACCCTTGTAGCAGTAGGAAGTTATTCTTTTGCGTCACAATTTTTGGATTTATCGGATATGGATATATTGAACAATATTTTTGCGAGCAAGGACGTTAATTTTCCCTATAGAATCGGAAATCCAATAAAAAATATAACTTCTGATTACAACAATTTCTACACTGAAGACACATCGTTGATCGCCTGGAAATTTGGAGCCTATAAAACACTCGCAGCTTACCAAAAGGCGACGGGGAATGATATGCATTCAATTGCCGTAAATCCTTATTTTTATTCTACATTTGACCCCCATGTATGGAATCCTAAATTAAATGAGGCAGCAAAATTCAAAGCAGGCCCCAAGGATGATATTGACAAGGATATAAGAGATACTGTTGCCAACCCCGACATAGGTGCAGACGAGTTTACCCCAGCTGTAAATGATGCCGGAATATTATCCATTGATAGCTTTGACTATAAAATGTGCCCTGGGCTTCAAAATGTACATTGTTCTCTTGTTAATTATGGTTCTTCAAATTTAACCAGCGTTAATATCAATTGGGAAGTAAATGACACATTACAGACAACCCATAAGTGGATAGGGACATTAAAACCCGGAGACTCTGTCAAATCTTTAAAAATTGGCAATTATGTGTTTGCGGGCAAACAAACATATACCATGAAAATTTATACATCCTCCCCAAATGGGGCAAGTGATGGCGACATACGAAATGATACGTTCACCGGCAGCAGAACAATTACACAGCTAATGGGAAGTTATACGATTGGTTCAAGTGGCGACTATAGCACATTTGCTAAAGCATTTTATACATTAAACAGTATTGGAATATGCGGATCTGTCATATTCAAAGTACAGGATGATACATTTAATGAACAAGTAACCTTAAAAAGTATACACGGGGCTTCTGCAAAAAACATTGTGATATTCCAAAGCCAATCCAACGACAGTTCAAAAGTAATTTTAACTTCACCATCCTTGAACAATACAAATCCCATTACTTTGACTTTAGATGGAGCACAATGGGTAACCTTTCAAAAAATCACCATTCAACATACGGGATCTGGACAAAGTTCAAATGTAATAGTATTGGAAAATGGAGCTAGCAATAATAAATTTTTAAATAATAGAATCATTGGTACCTGGAATGGTAAATGGTCAAATTTTGAAGACCTAATATCTGAATATAACAGAACAAGCGCCCCCGACAGTAATAACTTATTTCAAAATAACCTATTTAGGAAAGGGACCTTGGGAATAGTTTTCGATACCTACAATTATACAAAATTAATTTCGGGAGCAAATAGAATACTCGGAAATATTTTCGATAGTTGCGCAAGCGGGATCAGTATGTCTGGGCAAAGAAACTTTTATTTCAACAATAATATTGTCTTTGCTGCAAGTGGCACAGGCGTTGCAATCAATTGCCTGAAACGAATGGAGGTACTCAATAATAAAATATTCGCTTCAATAGGTCTTGGCCTTACCCTAAATGGATGTCATGGAGGTGGAAGCTATTATACTAAACAATCCATTTACAATAATTTTATAACTGGGTATGGTAGTAGCAATTATGATGCAGCGTTTTACAATGGGGGCGGAGATTCACAGGAAATATATAATAATAATATATTGGCAATAGGGAGTTCAAGTACGAGCGCGTTGTACAATGCAAATCCGGAAAAAATTGACATGAGAAATAATAATTTTATTGCAAATAACGGAGGAACTGCCTACAAATATGATGATGCCTTTTCCACGTCTGCAAATGTAAATTCAGATTACAATAATTTTTTATCGAATAACTTATATCGCTTTATCGAATACAATAATATAGGATATAAACACCTGAGCGACTTTCAGAAAAAATATTTCAAGGAATTGCATTCAGATACCTTGGATCCTTTATATATATCTGATACAGATTTGCATATAAAAAACCGCGCATTAAAAGGCAAGGCAGTCTCCGCAATTGCTCCAATTGATGAAGATATTGACGGACAAGTACGGGTACCTTTTGTTTCCACCATTGGTGCAGATGAACTTGAATTTGCGATTGATGCAAATTTATTTGGCTTTGATAGTTTGCAACAAAGCATATGTTCATCAACAAGGAAAATTACTGTAAATCTTAGAAATTGCGGGACAGATACGCTAACAAAAGTCAACATTGACTGGAGTATCAATAGCAGTTTACAAACAAGATATTACTGGACAGGCAGTCTTCTGCCCAACAAATCCATTCAAATATTTTTAGGGAAATACACTTTCGATTCTACAAAATCATACTCAATAATGGCATGGGTAAGTAATCCAAATGGTGTAAAAGATAGCGCCAGTTATTATGACAGCACCAATTTTTCTGTAAAAGTAACGACAGTCCCTAATGGATTAGCAGGATCATCCCAAAGTATTTGTCAGGGATCAAAAACAACGATAGGTTCTACTTATATCAGCGGATATATTTATTCCTGGACAAGCAAACCAAACGGTTTTAGTTCCTCACTAGCCAATCCAAGTGTAAGTCCGACCTCTAACACTTTATATTATTTGTATACTAAAGACAGTATTTCCGGTTGTGGTGAATTCGATTCTGTTAAAGTTACAATTACACCACTCCCATCTACGCCTTCACTTTCAAACAATAGCCCGGTTTGTAAGGGTGATTCATTAAAACTAACGACATCGCTTAATTCGGGAGCAACTTATAAATGGTCAGGTCCTAATGGTTTTTCTTCATCGCTACAGAGTCCATCTATCTCGCAAATTAAATCCATTGATTCTGGTTATTATAAATGTTCAAGTATACTTTCAGGCTGTGCCAGTTTACCTGATTCCACACATGTAAAGGTCTATCCCGGCCCATCTGCTACGATTAACGGAGCGAATGCAGTTTGTGATAGTAGCTTAAATTTATACAATTCGATTAATAATTTTTACTCTTACGCATGGAAAGTATCCGGTGGATCCATTCTTTATGGTGCAGGTAAAGACACTTTTTCAGTAAATTGGGGACCATCAGGCACTGGCTCTATTTCACTAATAGTAAAAGACCTAAAGGGATGTATTGATTCCAACACAATTGCTATTAAAATATACTCAAAGCCTTTAGCCAAGGTAATTTCCGATACAAGTATTTGTAAAGGTTCAACGGTTTTAATCGGTTCTTCGCCAACTAATGGGAATAAATATCATTGGAATTCATTTCCAATAGGATTCTCTGATACCACCTCAAATCCAAAGGTAAGTCCGGCCAGATCCACCAGATACTATCTAACTGAAATTGTATCAAATGCAGGTTGTTCCCGTACGGATTCAACTTCAATTACCGTTCATCCTATACCAGTGAGTCATTGGAAAAGCCAAAAAACAGGTAAGCTGAAATACATATTAACTGCTGACGATTCTTCTTTAAGTGCTTCCTCGTATGTTTGGAATTTCGGAGATGGAAATATTGGATCAGGGTTCCGCGTCTCCCATATATATACCAATGATAGCACTTTTAAAGTTCAACTTGAAGTTACAAATACCTACGGATGTTTTAGTGCTTTTGATTCAACGTTTAATCTTATCACAGGAATTACAGCAGGAAGTGAACTCGGACTAAGTTTAGATGTATATCCTAATCCTTTTAATGGTAAAGTAACCATCGAATATGCCCTTCCAATTAGTGAAAATATAGACATTAAAATTTATTCGACTGATGGCAAAGCGATTGCTGAAGTGGTAAATCAAAAACAAGTTGCAGGCATTCACCAACTATTGCTTGAATCAGACAAATATATCATGAAAGGGGGAATTTACTTTATTCAAATTATTGCAAACGACAAAGTCTTTAGTAAAAAACTTATCAAAATTGAAGAATAAGCTTTAAGGATATTATAGGTAAAACCCTGTGAAACTTGTTTCATGGGGATTGCAAGTCCCTTTTCTGAAAGCTTGTTTTCATTCACGGATAAACGAACATCGAAAAGTTGTTTGATACTGAAGTTTATAGCTTCGCGAAATAGCATTAATTTCAAATTTCAAAAAGCCCTGCAAATAAACATTTGCAGGGCTTTTTGAATAAATTATTTTCTTAATAACTCAATAACTAATTATTATTCGCCGCTGCAGCCATCATTTCTTCAATATCCTCAGCAGTTGGACCATAAATGGCAGGATTACGAACACCCATGGAGCGGTAATATGTACTCAATTGTCCGCGATGGTGAACAGTATCAAACAAAATGGTCCAGCAAATATTTCCTACGGTGCCATTAAATGCCTTACGCCCATTGACGTGAAAATCAATATTTTTATTATTCCATGCATCCTCGTCTACGGTACTAAGCTTTTCAATGAAATCATTAGAGCTTTTCTCATAATATTGTGCCGCTTCAGCAACGGAAGAGAAATTTCCATCCTTTTCATCAAAAACTCCTGTCTCCAGCGATTCCATCATATGCTTTGCGTGAGGTAAAATATGCTGCAATATCTGGATGGCTGACCTTGACTTGGCATCCGGCTTGTAATCCAGTTTTTCCATTTCCGCAGGGAGACCGTTTACTGCTTTCAAAGTGCCCTTTGCATCCCTGTTCCAACGCTCGATAAAAAATTCTTTGTTTGTCATATAATCTTATTTAAATTTTTTGGGTTCAGGCAAAGATATAAAGAAAATTCAAATCAAGTTTGCATATTTTTGCAAACATGCAAATACATTCCATCCCACAACTTACTGAAGAGTTTATACAGGTCAGGGAAAATCCGTCAATGGCTAAAGATCTTTTCCAGCATATTTGGCAAAGTACCCTGGCGCTTCCAAAAGCAGAATTAAAGGTTTTGCTTTTGGAAATTCTGGATTGGGCAAGTGGAATAAAAAATGAATATCCACTGACATACATCGATGCCTTTTACAATATTGGATTCGTTGATTATCATGCTGAAAATTATGAAGCTGCGTTGCAGCAAATGGTAGACGCCCTGCCCCTTTATTCGGAAATAAATAATACTGAAGGAATTGCACGATGCAATATGACCATTGGTGGTATTTACCGGACCCTTGGGGAACTGGACCTTGCTCTGAAATATCTTTTGGAAGCAACCATAGAATTCGAGAAAACGAAGACACAAAACATGTTCCTTGGCATTTGTCATTACCAGCAGGCAGGCATTTACTACGAGGCGGGCAACTATATAGAATCCCTGAAACATTTTGAACGCTGTCATGAATACACGAAGGGTATTGTCCCTACTATGGAAGCATACGCCCTGGATGGTATGGGGGATGTTTACAGAAAACAAAAACAATATGACCTTGCCATTGAAAAATACGACGAGGCGAAAATCATTGTAAAAGACCAACCTGTTCTATATTCCAGAGTTATCACAGATGTTGCCAGCTATTATTTTGAACTGGGAGATTATGAAGCAGCGATTGAAAACGCTGAAAACGCATTAGAGATAAGGAGGAAATTCAAAATCTTTGGCGGAGCTATTACAAACCTTTTGCAACTGGTTGATATTTTTGTTGTCCAGGAAAATTATGCTAAGGCGTTGGAAATTTTGAATGAAGCTCTTGAAATTGCCGAATCCATAAAAGTGAAACCAAAAATATTCCAGATCCATAAAATGCTTTCAGACATCTATGGCAAACTTGGCGATCCTGAAAAACGTTTTTATCATTTCGAAAAATATCATGAGATCAGTCAGGAGGTTTACAAGGAAGATGCCCAGAAGAAAGTAAAAAACATGGAGATGATCTTTGAGGCGGAACAGACTAAAAAGGAAAATGCCATCATCAAAGGACAGAAAATAGTTATTGAGAACAAGAATATAGAACTTCAGAAAACGATCGATGAATTAACCCTCACCAAGATCAGCAAAAAAGCAAAGGTGGTTACACTTGGCATAGCTGTTTTCCTGTTTATTTTTGAGGATGCGCTTCTTCACTTTGTGGTAGCGCCACATACGCATCATAGTTTTCTTATTTCACTGGGCGCAAACGGACTTGTTGTTTTTGCCCTTAAGCCTATAGAAAGCATTGTAGAGCATTATTTATTGCATCGCTTTGTGAAGCTGAATAAAGAATATGGAGTAATAACTACGGAAAATGTTTAAACGTATCAGATAATTTATCTCTTCCAAACTTTCAATTTCAAACCGGAGATGATAAGTTTTCTACGAGGATAGTTATCCACCAATGCACACAACTGGTCTTCAGAACTTGCATTGGCATATAGATAACAGGTAAGGTAAATATCCTGCCAATCTTTCTTCCCGTTAATGGCTCCTATACCAAAATCCATTACTTTCCAGGTATTTGCAATACCATTCAATTCCTTATCAATAACAAGGCTGATGAGTTTATAACCAATCCTGCTTTCATTGATATGTGTTGTCAGGCAAGCTTCAACTACGTATTCTGTATTCGGCGATAAATTCTTTATAGGTATACTTATCTTCGGCCATTCAGTTGTTTCCAGGCAAGGCGTTCCCTTATAATTTGAATTAAAGGTTTTTGAATCCAAATCACTCTCAAATAAAGGAGCGGAGGTGTCAGGATTGTTATTTTTAAACAAAGTCGCTTTCGTAAAAGGATCTGAATAAATGGCAGTGACATTTGAAGTAGGAAGCGAATCCTTTTCATTATCAAAAAAATAATAAAATTGCTGGCGCTTATTAAATCCTTCCCGATGAAAACTCCTGAGCCAGTAAAGCTTTTTGTAAAACCTGTAGTAATTCATTTGCGGCTCCATTTTCCAGGTACAGCCAACATTCATATCCATGGCAGGATCCTGCTTATGAATTCCCTCAAGCCGATTGATCACTGTCTTAACTTTCGCATCATAGGACCATGTGAGGGCATAGGAAAGGTTAGCAGAATAACCAAAATGAAGAACGCAACCCAAAGCACAAATAATGGCTATAAAAATAAATGAACAGTGCATTTGATAAAATAACCCGACCAGATAAACAAGCGGCAAAAGCAGTAATGGCCATGCAAACAGTATAAACCTTTCTATTGGAAAATCATTTTTCAAAAGGATA
>CAILMK010000709.1 GCA_903835275.1 uncultured bacterium
AATTAAAGCAATTGTGAACTCTAAACTGAAACCTGCAATAACGCAAGAAGGGGCATTTCAGCCCCTTCTTGCGTTAGATATATTTTGCAGATAATAATTATACTATGTCAGTATCCACAGTCATCGTTTTTTAGACTGTACCATACTGTAAATGACCGGTAATATTATCATTACCAATATAGTAGCCGATATGAGTCCTCCAATAACGACCACGGCCAAAGGCTTTTGAGTTTCAGAACCGATACCCGTAGAAAGTGCCGCAGGTAAAAGTCCCAAAGCTGCCATTAGTGCAGTCATTATTACAGGGTCCCATTCCGGAACAAGTCAGTCCCTTAGCGGAATTGGCACAAATAATACTTATGCAAGCGATGGCCGAAAGAATATAAAACGTCTTATTACCTTTGTTCTTAAATAATTTCAGCCAATATGAAAAAACTATTTTTTATGACTCTCTTTTTAATTTCTTCCTATTGCCATGCCCAGGTTATATTTGAAAAAATGTACCATGATCCTGGTACCACAAATCAAGAAATAATGAAAGCGGTAAAAGTTATGGCCAATGGTGATATATGGATGTATGGTACAACAGGGGATTCTACATTTTTGATGCGTAAGGTAAATAAGAACGGAGAGGTACTCTATACTAAACATATTGACGGAAGATGGAACAGGTTCCGCAGTTTGACTTTGGATGGGAATTTTTTGTTGGAATTTGATAGCCTACCTAAAAGTTATGCTGAATTTGTAATCATAGATAGCAATGGCAAGGAAAAAACAAGAGTGGTTTTTAACCATACAGATTTGAAAGAAGGGTACATAAGCAATAGTATCATCTCATGTAAAGATTCCGGCTATATGTTTGACATTTCTGTTCCTATCGGTAAAACAGGCAACTATCAGGAATGGCTAATAAAAATATCCAAGAATCTAAAGAAAGAATGGGAATATACAAAATCTGTCTCTGCAAATTACAGCAGCATGATTGTTCCCATAAGACAAAATATGGATGGAGGATATTTTTATGCACGGAGCGCGTATGGTTACGGCATTGATACCGGGGAATTAATTAACACTGATTCATCTTTTCATAAAAATTGGGAAGTTCTTGATACCAGTTCCAGGAGCATGGTAGTTAGCGAAGACAAGGACAATTATTTATTTTACAATTCCTATTATGGCAATATAGCCGGTAGCAATTATGCCAATTTGCAGAAAGTATCAAAGACTGGCTTGGTAAAATGGACTAAAACAATAAATTCTGTACCTCCCAAAGTACTAAATACTCATTTGATTGGCGAGAATATGCAAACTTGCAGTAATGGTTACGTTGTTCTCACAATGTACGATTCTACGTCACATCGCAATGGCTGTGCACAACTTGTCCGCACAGATACAAGCGGAAACGTATTGTGGACTAAATATTTCTCCAGAGGATTAGATGTATGGGCATTCCAAAATATGGAAGTTTTGTCTGATAGTTCTTTTCTAGTTTACGGGAGTGATTATGATACTGCCAACAATGGCCTTTACAGTTTTCATATGGCAAAAATCAAGGATTCATTTTATACATATCAATACACTTCTATCAAAAACAGTAAGCAGAACGACAATACGGATATAAGTTTCTTTCCTAATCCCACAAAAGGGGCCTGCCATGTGAAGCTTGGTGCTATAGAAGGGAGGTCAACCGTAACCATCTATGATCTTATCGGGCGCATTGTAATACAACAAATGAATGCAGGCAGCAACTTCATTCTCGACATGTCTACACTTAATTCTGGGACCTATATACTTAAGG
>CAILMK010000710.1 GCA_903835275.1 uncultured bacterium
AAAGAAAACGGAAAGGCAAATTATCAGGCTTTTCATAGGAATACTAAATGTTTTATGGTTTAGAGGTTACAATTACTGTTCCAAAATTAGGTTTTTTTTCTGTTTCAGGAGTATGGCATCATTTTTTCCTCTTTGCAATGCATAAATAATTCAAAGCTATCTTTGCTACGTGAAAGACCGTCTGCTTAAATATAAACTTGTCTGGCTGAGCCCCTTGGTCGCAATTGCGGTTTTATCCCTGATTGTATTTCTATTGCCTGTGGCTTTCAGCGCCTGCGATGCCAGCGGTTTAACATGCAAAATGTGGTTTTATCTTTCTGCATCCGCGGATGTGTATGGTACGGGAATTATTGCTCTAATACTTGGGCTTGTTCTCATGGTTAATCTTCCGGGTATTAAAACCAAGCTAAGGATTGTTTTTTTAAACTTTGTTTTGATTTGCAGTTGCCTGGGTATTCTGGCGAGTTTAAACGAATATGTTATCAAGCCGTTGACTCATGTTGCAAGGCCGAGTGAGGAATATCTATCTAATGCAAGCCGTAAAATAATTGTATTGCCTGATCTGTTCTCAAAGCATGGAGATGCCAAGAACAATTATATCGCTGATCAGATTCAAAAAAATATTCAAAAATTGAAAGGTATCCCCGACGATGTTCTGAAATCATGGATAGCTGATGCAGGATATTCCTTCCCTTCAGGTCACTCTCAAAATGCGTTTTTGCTGGGGACAATATTATGCTATTTAATGGTTGAACTGCTTCCTGAAAGGAGAAAATGGATGGCGGCGTTGCCCTTTATCTGGTCAATAATGGTGTGTCTCTCCAGAGTGGCTCTTGGAGTGCATTCCAAATGGGATGTAACAGCAGGAGCTTTATCAGGAACCATCCTGGCATTGATTTTTGTTTCACTGGGTATTTACGAACGAATATATTTTAAAAAACTTAATATCACTCCCGTTACCGAGGAGGATTCATCTGTAATATGAATATTTTATATGGAGTTCCCAGCGAAGGCATGGGACACGCAACAAGAAGCAAAGTGCTTATAGCACATTTATTGGAAAAACACAATGTCCAGGTGGTTACCAGCGACCGGGCATTTACTTTCCTAAATGAAAGTTTCCCCGGTCACGTTCAAGAGATCAAGGGATTTCATTTTGCCTATAAAGATGCTAAGGTTTCCATTTGGGGTACCTTCAAACAGAACCTTATGGATGCCCCTGAAAGCCTCAGGGTGAATTTTAACAAATACCGGGAACTGGATAAAACTTTCAAAGTGGATCTTGTTATTTCAGACTTTGAATCCTTTAGTTTTTTCTATGCCAAACAGCATAATCTCCCTCTGATAAGCGTGGATAATATGCAGGTATTGAGCCGCGGAAAACTGGAGATAGAAATTCCCGAATCAGAAAAGGGAAATTTTAATTTGTCAAAGAATCTTACCAAGGTGAAGATTCACGGATGTGATCATTATTTTATCACCAGCTTTTTCCCTGTGGAAGTCCGCAAGCCGCGCACAACTATTGTTCCGCCTATCCTCAGGGATGTAATTATAAATGCACCGGTTTCTGAAGAGAATCATATTCTCGTCTATCAAACTTCTACAAGCCAGGGGAATATTATAGGAATATTGAATGAAGTGAGTACGGAGCAATTCAAATTGTATGGCTACAATCGTTCCGAAGTACATGGAAATGTCACTCTGATGCCTTTCAGCGAAGAGGCCTTCGTAGCTGATCTTGCCAGTTCCAAGGCGGTCATTTCCAATGGTGGCTTTACTTTACTCGGTGAGGCAGTTTTCATGGGCAAACCGGTTTGCTCTATCCCGGTAAAAGCGCAGTTTGAACAATATTTGAATGCTGCTTACATTGAAAAGCTGGGTTATGGCAGGAATTTTCCTGATTTCAACTCTGAATCGATTAAGGAATTCATCAATGAAATTTCCGGTTTTAAGGAGAATTTAAAGCATTATAAACAAGACGGCAATAAAGTCCTTTTTGAGGAGATAGATTATTTTACAGAACATTTAAAAGCAAAGCAGGATTAGCACCGCTTAGCCACTGATGACATCACTATGAAAAATTCCTTCAAAATCCCTAACTTTGAAACTTTAACGTAACCAATGACAAAAACTGCATTAATTACCGGCATCACCGGGCAGGATGGGGCCTATCTGGCAGAATTGCTATTGAAAAAGGGCTATAATGTGCATGGCATTAAAAGGAGAAGCTCTCTTTTCAATACCGACCGCATAGACCATCTA
>CAILMK010000711.1 GCA_903835275.1 uncultured bacterium
AAGTTATTTGCCGAACAAACTCAACAAGCATTAATTTATGAAGCTCAAGAAGTCAATGCAGAACAATTCTCAAGCTCAGTCTCCAGTTTCTTTGCCCATGGCGGCAAAGGACTAAATTGCACACTGCCTCTTAAAGAATTAGCTTGGGCTTACGCTGACGTTAAAACTGAACGAGCAGAACTGAGTAAAGCAGTTAATACTTTGGCGCTACGATCTGATGGGTCCATATTAGGCGATAATACCGATGGAGTGGGCCTACTCACTGACTTAATGAACAACCATCAGGTAAGTTTAAAAAATCGGAATGTTCTCATTTTAGGCGCAGGCGGCGCAAGTAGAGGCATCATATTACCCATTCTAGAACAAAAAGTTGCATCGCTCGTTATTGCTAATCGCACGATTGATAAAGCCATTAATTTGACCAACGAATTTGAACATAAAGGTATAGTCAAGAGTTGTGGCTTTGATGATTTAGCTCATCAGCAATTCGATCTTATTATTAATGCGACCTCATCCAGTTTAAGCAATGAAATCCCTCCTTTACCAGAGAATATTCTGAGCAATACAGGCGTTTGTTATGATCTTGCTTATGGTAATGAACCAACTGCTTTTGTGCGTTGGGGACAAAAAAACCAAGCCTTAAAAAGTTTAGATGGCTTAGGAATGCTAGTAGAACAAGCTGCTGAAGCCTTTTTTATTTGGCGAGGCGTGCGCCCAATAACAAGAGACGTTATCAGGCTATTAAATGCTGAACGTGGTTAATGAAAAAACTTAACCAATTGATTTTAAATATTCATCTTTTAAATGCACGTAGTGTTCAGCCGAATAACTTAAAAACTCTTTTTCAGAGTCATTCAGCAATCTAACTTGTTTAGCAGGAGCCCCCACATACAGGTAACCACTTTCTAAGCGCTTACCTGGAGACACTAGAGAACCCGCACCTAACATCACATAATCTTCTAATACCGCGCCATCCATAATGATGGCTCCAATGCCAACTAAACAATAATTACCGACTGTACAACCATGTACTACTGCTTTATGTCCAATAGTGACACCTTTTCCAATGCTCAATGGATAACCATGTTCAGAAAATCTCCCCGCATGAGAAACATGCAAAACCGCTCCATCTTGCACATTGGTATCATCACCAATATTTACTTTCTCAACATCACCTCGAATTACTGCCGTAGGCCATACTGAAACATTATCACCTAAGGTAATATCGCCAATAAGCACTGAGCTTTCATCGATATAAACGGCTTGCCCTATAGTAGGCGTCTTTTCATTAAATGATCTAATTGCCACAATGTTATTCCTTTTTAGCTAGTCTAAAAGACTGTTTTCAAATCGATGCCATTATACAATGTGCCATATAAACTCTTACAATCCTTATATCTTTTAAAATATGTTATGAATTTTATACATGGAGATGGTTTTACTGTTGAGATAGTCCGCTCCTCAAAAAGAAAGAGTATATCCATTAAAATTAGTAAAGGTAAGGTTTTTATTAATGTTCCAGACTATTTAACTCACTGTACGATTGAATCAATCATTGCTAAAAAACAGCAGTGGATCAAAACAAAGATCGCCCTCCAAGAAAACTTAAAGACTCAAAAACCCAAACAATTTTTTGATGGCGAAACTTTTTTGTATTTTGGGC
>CAILMK010000712.1 GCA_903835275.1 uncultured bacterium
CTGTGCAGTCACATTGCGAGGGGTATAAAACCCCTCACTTTGGATGTTCGTTCTACAGCGAGGGGTTTTATACCCCTCGCCTGAAGAGAACTAAAAGCGGTATTATGGCATAAAAAACTCGTGGGTTTTTAATCCGCGTCGTAGAAACCCACGAGTTTTGGAGTTTTTGAATTGCCATGCCCTTTAGGGCGTGGAATAGTAATCATAAATATCTATCAGGCTTTAGCCCAATTTATCGCCGAATAGTTGTGCTAAAGCCCAGGGGTTTTTTGGACCCATTATCCACGGCTTAAAAGCCGTGGCAATTCAATATGAGATTATATTCCCTAAATTTGAATGGTGAAAAATAATAGAGTCTTTCTTACTGTAATTGGCTGTGCGATTATCATCGTGGGTGCATTCTTTGGCAAAAAGAAGCTGGATGCAATGAACCGCTTCAAGTCTGCCACTGAAAATCTTAAAACCCTCACAGATAAAAACACAATAAAGGAAGGCGACCTGATATTCCAGACTTCTCTTTCACGGCAAAGTATGGCGGTACAGCTGGCAACGCATTCACCGTATAGTCACTGCGGAATTATCTTTAAAAAGGATTTAGTCTTTAAGGTTCTGGAAGCGGTTCAGCCCGTTAAATACACCGCCCTGGATTCCTGGATGGCAAAAGGCCGCGAAGGGCAATACATCATCCGGCGATTGAAAAATTCTGACAAGATACTTACAAAAGATGTTCTTGAAAAACTGAAAAACGAAGCCGGAAAATTCCTCAATAAAAAATACGATATCTACTTCGACTGGAGCGATGATAAAATGTATTGCTCCGAACTGATCTGGAAGGTGTACAAACGCGGCGCCGGTATTGAGATCGGAAAGCTTCAACAACTGAAAGATTTTGATCTCAGCAGCAAAGCTGTGAAGGAAAAAATGAAAGAACGATATGGCGATAAAATCCCACTCAATGATACCGTAATATCACCTGTCAGCATCTTTAATTCGGATTTGCTGGAAACTGTAACGGCGGAATGAATTGAATTGCCATGCCCTTTAGGGCGTGGAATATATTGCCGCGAAAAATTATGAGACTTTAGCCCAAATTCTTTCTTAGTTGGGCTAAAGCCCGATTCTTTTTTGAACTCTTTATCCACGGCTTAAAAACCGTGGCAATTTAATAACTCTTTAAACGCATTTCAAAATAATTCCTACATTTGCCAAATGCGAATCAAATTATTTCTTCTGTTTGGCTTAATCACCATTACAAGCAATGCCAAAACCTGGCAGGTAGGTCCCACACACACTTATACAGCTCCGAGCAAGGTCTCTTCATTAGTAAGTGATGGAGATACTGTGGCAATTGATTCTGCCGCTTATGTACGGGATGTTTGCAAATGGACCGCAAATAATCTGACTCTTATAGGTATTGGCGGGAAACCCATCCTGGATGCACAGGGTACCAGCTACGGTGGAAAAGCAATCTGGGAAATAACAGGTAATAATACAACTGTTCAAAACATAACATTTGCAAATTGCCGCTGCGCTAGCTGGAATGGCGCTGGAATACGTCAGGAAGGAAATAACCTCACTATAAGAAATTGTTATTTCCACGATAACGAAGACGGAATACTCGGCGGCGGGGATTCATCAAGTACTGTCACCATAGAATATTCTGAGTTCTTCCACAACGGGCACGGAGATGGATACAGTCACAATCTTTATATAGCCAATATCAAAAAACTGATATTTGAATACAACTATTCCCATACGGCACGCATAGGACACGAACTGAAAAGCAGGGCTTTTAATAATGTCATTTTATACAATCGCTTCAGCGATGAAGATACCGGTTCTGCCAGCCGCAATATAGATCTTCCCAATGGTGGCAGGGCTGTCCTCATCGGTAATTTAATAGAACAGGGTCCTATGAGTCAGAATTCAAATTTTATGGAATACGGTTTGGAAGGCTTGAAAAATCCTGACAGCAGTATTTATTTGATCAATAATACATTTGTAAATGACCTTGGCAAAGGAAGTTTTCTGCAAGTACAAAACGGCACCAATCTTTGCAAAATGTACAATAATATTTTTGCAGGAAACGGAACGGTATTATCAGGAACCATCACAAAAACGGACACTTCCAATAACCTGATTATACCAATTACAAAAGCAGGATTCACTGACGCTGTGAATTATGATTACCATTTATTATCCACTTCTCCTTCCATAGACAATGGCACTGCACCCGGGAATGATGGAATGTTTTCCCTGACTCCTACCTGGCAATATAAACATCCTGCCAACGGTGAAATTCGCCCTTCAGATAGTAAACTGGATATTGGCGCTTATGAATACGGAACACTTGTTTCCGGTATTGTAGAAACCAATAAAATCGCATTGAATTTTTCTGTTTATCCCAACCCTTCCAGAGGGAATTTCAGCATCGATTTTCATAATGATATTAATGAAAAATCCACTCTTGAGATTGTTGATATAAATGGAAGAATTATATTTAATAAAGTTGTAGATAAGGGTGTTGATAAGATGAATATCTCAATGGAAAATTTGAAAGCAGGGGTTTATTTTGTGAAGGTTTTAGGAGCAAAAACAATTGCTTCGAAGATAGTGGTAGTGGAGTAAAACCCTATTTCGCAATAATCATATACACAAAATTGGAAAGCTCCTTTGTTTGTTCAGCAAGAGATTTATTAGAGATTTTTGATGTCGTGTGAATATTAATCTTTGTATTTGAACTCTCTATCAAATCAAAAAGGTATTTTGATTTGATAGCATAAGTTACGTTTTCAGCATCAAGGTGTTTGGCATTGACTATTGCGATAATATTTCCCTTATCATCAAATACAGGACCGCCGCTATTTCCACCCTGAACAGCAGCAGATATCTGATAGGAATTGATATTTCCCTCATAGCCGCTTTTGGAACTTACAAGGCCATTAGTTAGTTTTATCTCACTTCCCATGGTAGTTGGCATTGGATACCCAAGTACATATGCTATTTGTCCAACATCTGCTTGTTCTTTCTTGATGGAATATTTAATGGAATCCAACAATATTCTATCATCCAGTTTTAACAGCGCCAGGTCATTTGCCTCATCCTTTAACACTATACTTGCTGATAAAGAAGAATTGGGATTTCCATTTACACCCTTGATTGTTATTGATTTTGTTCCATCAATAACATGGAAATTAGTGAGTATATATCCTTCTTCTGAAATCAAGAATCCGCTTCCACTACGTTCCACCCCTTTACTCATTTTTGATCGAGTAATTGGATTATATGGAATTACTAAATTCTCCTGTGACTTAAAATCGCTTTCCCATTTTAAATTCACTAAATCTAATAAGTATTCCGCCTTTGTCTTAAGATCAATATTAAGTTCGCAAGTCATCGTAGATGTTAACCAGCCAGTTTTTATATTAAGTTTAGGCGAAACTCTTATATAAACAGTATCAAAATTGTTAATTTCCAAATTCATGCCCCTTGAAGGATAGCCGCTCATGTTAGCCTCTGCTCTAAGAAGCAGGGAGCCCTCAGAATATATTTTATGAATAATTCTCGTATCATAGGTCAATGTTACTGCTCTTAAATTGTTAATTGATACATCGATATCCAATGCTTTCCCTTTATCAATCCTGTAAAAAATAATAACACCAAAGTCTCTATCCTCTTTCTCCTGTGCTTGGGAACCTATTGCAGATAGCAACATTACAAAAGCAAAAAATAGTTTTTTCATTAGAAGTTTTGTTTTAATGGCGTTTAACTTCATTATTCCGCGAGCTTCCGTTTAATATCTTCAACCTTGAATTCAATATCCGCATTGCTGGTTTGAATGTCCGCGATTTTCTGCTTTTTCTCAGCGATCCATGTTTCGAGTTTTTCCTGGTGGAGCGTGCTATGCGTGGTCGGTAATTTATCCGTCAGTTCTTCCACCTGTACCTCAAGTTCCTGAATGTAGAGGGTGTTTTTTACAATGAGGTTGCCAAGATAATGGATCTTGTTTTCCATGTCAGAACGCCATTGCTTGTGCTTTTCAGCTTTCTCGCTGCGCTTGGCTTCAATCTTTTTTACGGCTATATCCCAGAAATCATTCAGGTACTTATTGATCTTATCGTAATGTTCTGAATCCATGGCCATATCCCGTTTGTCGTTGCGGATTGCCTTGATTGCTTCCATGGCATCGTAGGGATCGCCGTTGCGAACAATTTCTTCTGCTTTATACACACGTTCCAGGATAAGTTTGAAATTGATATTCTTCAATTCTCCCTTGCGTTTGTAGGCTTCATCCTTGGCCTCCTTGACTGCCGCCCAACAGATGTCCTTGTCCTCGCGGGACATATTTATTTCCATGTCATTCATCCGCCCGATGCGCAAAGCTTGTTGTGCCTTTTCAATTTTATCAATCGCCTCCTTGATCCCCTCCCCTGTTATTGGCAAAGCCAAAGCTTCTTTCACCATATTCATGATAATTTCAGCAGTAGCAGCAGAATTTTTTTTGTTCTCCTCCTTGGCAAGTGCGTGGACAATCTGCTGTTCTTCCTTGGCTTTTATGCACAGCGCATTGATCTTAGTGCGGAACTCATTCTTCGTATCGCGTGCAAGCGGATCTGCATTATTAATGAAGCCATTTGTTTCCGTCACTGCATCCCAGAATTTTTTAAAATCCTTGTTATCCACAAACTGGATGAGGTCTTTGAGCTTATTATCAACAATGGTGATATTGCTTTCTTCTGTTTTGATTAATTCCTGGTTTTCCATAGTTAGTAGTTCTTAATTCTCGTTTTGCCCCTATCTGCGGAGGATCCTAAATGGGACTTGTCATCCCCCAATCCCCTTCAAAGGGGGAATGCGCTTAGCGTGTTTTTTCCGTGGACTGTGGTCCGTAGTCCGTAGTCCGGGCTGTTATAATTTCAATCCTTGTTTAGCAAAGTTAAAGCCATTTTTATTCACAGAGTTTTGCACATTTGGATCCCATAGTAAGGGATTTGTGTGATTCATGTGGATAAAGTATATTTTCGATTTGGTTTTTGAGTTTTCGTTCTTGAAAAGCTCCATGGTTTCGTTGACAAGCGGGTGCGGAACTTCCGAAATTTTCCTGTTTGGTAATTCATCCCCGCTATAGAAAGTGGCATCTATCAGAGCATAGTCCACCGACTCCACTTCCTTCACAATGCTTTTATTCCACTTTTCCCATTTATCTATATCCGGGATGAATAGATACTTCCTGTTTCCGGAAGAAATTTTGAATCCTGCCGTTTCAGAATATTCATCGCGGTGAGGCACTCTGAAGGCTGTGATATTCACATTTTCAAACAGCGCAAAAACTGTATCCTCCTTCAATTTGTGGATAACAATGTTATTAAGTTTCACCAGCTGACTCCATGGACCGTTGGTTTCTAAAAAGGTTGCCAGTTTTGGTAGAACATACACCGGAACTTCTTTTGTGTTCATCACTTCCCTTCCAAGTTCCATCAAGCCTGTATAGTGTCCGATGTGCGCATGAGTGATAATAATTCCCGCAGGCAGATATGGATATTCTCCATTGGTGAGGTTCTTGAAATACTGTAACTGTTCTTTTATATCCGGAGTCGCCTCAAAGAGCCACCATTTTTTGGAAACAGGATCCACCAATGCAAGGGATACGACATATTTCTTCATGGAATCGTTTTTCCAGACCATCTCACAGCATTTCTTCGTGCAACCCATGTGTGGATAGCCCCCGTCCTGTGCAATGCCCAGAATCTGCACGTAGGGCAGCCCTGCATTTTGTGAATAGATATGTTGACAAGTCAGAATTATGAACAATATGTGGAAAATCCTTTTCATGCAGTCGAAGTTTTCAAATTTACAAAGGTTATGGTATTATAAACATTTTTTTATTGGCTGGCTTCGGCAGGCTCAGCCAGCAAGCTGTCCGGTGACTGAGCCTGCCGAAGCCAACTTGCATAATTGTATCCTAACTTTGTCGCGATGAACATCAACAATCCAACGAGAACTATCTGGCTGAAAGAAGGTGACCCAACAATTATACAAGTGATTGACCAGCGTATTTTGCCTCATAAGCTGGAAATTGTCGACCTGAAAAACTATCAGGAAGTTGTTTTTGCTATTAAGGATATGATTGTTCGGGGCGCTCCGCTGATCGGAGTAAGTGCTGCTTATGGACTTTATCTGGCATCGCTGGAAGCACCAGAAGAATCCACAGCCTTTGATGCATTTATCAACAAAGCTTCGGAAGAATTGTTAGCAACCCGACCGACTGCGGTGAATTTACACTGGGCAATCAACAAATCTTTGCAAGCAATAAGTCACGGAATAAATCCGCAGGCAAAAATCAATATTGCCATTGAAATTGCCAACAAAATAGCTGAAGAAGATGTTGAAAACTGCCGGAAAATCGGTGAATTCGGACTGGATATTTTCAAGGATATTTTATCAAGGAAAAATCCGGGTGAAACACTGAATATCCTCACGCATTGCAATGCCGGTTGGCTGGCCTGTGTGGAATGGGGAACCGCCACCTCTCCTATCTATCACGCACATAGTTCAAATTTACCCATTCATGTCTGGGTAGATGAAACTCGTCCGCGTAACCAGGGATTCAATCTTACTGCCTGGGAACTGGGCAAAGCCGGAGTTTCCCACACTTTGCTTGTGGATAATGCAGGTGGACACCTGATGCAGCACGAAAAAGTGGATATCATCATTGTTGGTGCTGACAGGATCGCCAGAAACGGAGATGCAGCAAATAAGATCGGTACCTACCTGAAGGCTCTTGCGGCTTATGATAATAAGATCCCCTTTTATGTGGCAGCTCCTTCTTCGAGTATAGACTGGAACATAAAAGACGGCATCAGGGAAATAGCCATAGAAGAGCGCCACAACGACGAAGTGAAGTATATCAACGGTTGGGAGGGCGATACATTGAGAAGAGTCCTGATAGCGCCTGAGAATAGCCCTGCAGCTAATTATGGCTTTGATGTAACGCCTGCAAGATTGATCACCGGGATCATTACGGAACGGGGAATATGGGAAGCGAGTGAGGAAGGGTTGGTGGGGATGTTTCCTGGACGTTAACCCCAATCCGCCAAGGCGAACCTCTCCTTAAAGAGAGGGGCTTGAACTCAAGGCTCTTCACTTTTTAAGTTGTACGAGCTGCTCCCCTCTCTTAAAGGAGAGGGGCTGGGGGTGAGGGAAAAAGCAACGAGGAAAAAGTAAATAACCAATGCAAGACGGAGTAATAAAATACAAACAACATTTCACCATCACTTCTCCGCTGCCGGACCTGTCCCGACAAATTCGGGAGGCGGAAATTTTGGAATTGAATACCTGCAGGAAAATTCTATTTGATAAAAAATGGATCGGTGTATATCCGGATGGGATCGGTTATGGAAATCTGAGTATGCGTATCGGAGATACTTCACAATTCATAATTACTGCTTCGCAAACGGGTCATTTATCCACACTATCTGCAGAGTATTATACAAAGGTTTTAAAAGCTGATATTTCCACCAATGAAGTATGGTGTGAAGGAATCCATCCTGCCTCTTCAGAAGCATTGACTCATGCAGCTATTTATGAGCTTTCACCGGAGATAAAAGTGGTCATACATATTCATTCAGAACAGCTATGGACCAGGCATCTAAATATGCTTCCAACAACCAATACATCAGTAGAATACGGCACTCCTGAAATGGCTTATGAGATCAGGAAAATGGACGAAAAAGCAATGTTTTCCAAACAAAAGACTTTTCTAACCTCTGGCCATAAAGACGGTATATTTTCATTCGGAAAATCATGGGAAGAAGCGATGGAAAACTTGATGTTTTTGGAGCAATAATATCAGTCTTTTTTATGTCGCTCCTATGGAGCTTATTCATCCTCAATTAAATTTTTCTATTAACATTTCACTCCTCTGGAGTTTAAACTCTTACTAGCTGAAAAGTTCTGCCGGATTTATTTTCACATGGAAATTTTTAATTGGATTTTCCGTCGTCGCTTTTTCCTCCGACATGGCGGACGTAATTTTCAACATTCTGTTTCCTGAATTCTATTTCCTGTTTTCTCGAAATTTTCATGAAGCAAAACTGCGACAAATAATTTTTCCGGCGATGAAGATCCGCGAATTAATTTATCCAC
>CAILMK010000713.1 GCA_903835275.1 uncultured bacterium
CAGACGCATGATAGCAGATCGCCCCATAAATTCCGTTGTTTTGGTAAGTGATTGTCTGCTGAAAGCCTAGCACCGTACTGTCAAAACAATCACAATATCACTTATATAGGGTCACAAAACATTCAGTGCTTGAAAAATCAAAAACAGGAGCATGAGTTAAAAGGTCAAATACAATTTTGTCATACTTTGAATGAGATGGCATCACAACACTTGGTTCACCCATCACACCATCCTTGCCAATACTGAAAGCAATATCTATAGGAATATTATTTTCCGCCAGGATCTTAAGGTCGGAATTAGTGAATATCCTTTTGCTTGCTATGTAATCAATGAGATTAAGCCTTGGTTTGCTGCGGAATAGTAGCCCTTTTATCGCCGGATCTATTCCTAAAGTAAGGCTGTATTTGAATTCATTTTCGCTGAATGAAAGAATTGTTTTGTTGTAAAGATCATCGGTATTGGGATAGATTCTGGCAGGCATTCCAGATGCCCCTTTTCGTTCCTCAATAACTTTAAGTTCATTGCCAGATTCAGGTTTTGTACCTGGCATTTCTTTTAAAGTAGGAGCAGGAATCCAATTCATTTGTCCTTTGCTATCCTTGCTTGCGTAAAACAATTGCATGGAATCACTTGATTTGTTTTTTGGAAAACAAACTTCGATGGCCTTTCCACCCTTCATTTTAAGCATTTTTCCCTCTGTACTAGCTGTAAGGTTTATCATACCGCCAGTCCTTAATATCTTTCCGTTAGAAATAGTAGATAGTCCCTTACCAAGCATTTCCGAAAGTGAATAGCACTCGGTTATTTTAATTTCAACTTTTCCTTTTACAGGAGTGCCATCTTCTGCAAGGAATGCATCATTCGGAATGTATAACATTGTGCCCTTAGTACCTTTAACCAGATTATCTTTCGAAGGATCAATTTCTATATTGGTTTTTGATACAGGAACTGAATCCATAATTTGTTTGGTCGAACTAAATTTTGTTGCAGTCTTTATTTGGTTTTTACAACTGATGCCGATAATGCATGTAATTGCAAGGAATAGGTAAAGAGTTTTCAGGAAGTTGGTTTTTGTATCTTTCATGAATGAAGGTTTTAGCAATCTTGCGGCCCTGTTATTTGATCTACAAGGCAAATATATGCTAATTCCAAATAGTAGTATTTGGATATCCTTTAAATTGGCTATAAAATTTCATCATTTTGGAAATCTTTCAGTACTAACTAAAATGATTTTACCACCATAAGCCATTCTCTTTTCAATTTTGGCTGTATCTTTGTTATTACTTTTCAAACATTATAAATGAAAAAATTACTCGTACTGGCGGTTATGCTTTTTGGCTTAAATGCCGCACATGCTCAAAAGGCAGCAAATGCGCCTGCTGAAACCACGACTAAATCGGATTTTCCTGCAATTGTAATCAAGGATCTTCAAGGTCAGGATGTGGATCTTAAGAAATTCACTCAGCAGGGCAAAGTAACCATTATATCCTTCTGGGCTACATGGTGTTCCCCTTGCAAAAAGGAACTTGAAAACATGACGGATCTTTTGGAGGAATGGGGCAAGAAATACAATGTTCAGCTTATTGCCATTTCCATTGATGATACAAGGAACCTGATGAAGGTA
>CAILMK010000714.1 GCA_903835275.1 uncultured bacterium
AAAAATGACACAAAGTGTAACGATCCCTGCAATCGCGTTTGGAAAACGTGCTGCAAATTCATTGATACCGAATATAGACATAGATAATGCCTGCATCCAGATGAAGAGCGGTGGTTTTTCCCAGAAAGGTTGAAAATTAATTTGCACCCTGCTGAAATCGTGGGTGACCAGCATTTCCCTCGCTGATTCCGCAAAATTTATTTCATCCCAGTCAAATAAATGTACAGCTCCAAGGAAAGGAATGAAAAGTACAGCACCGATGAAAATAATTATTATATAATTTCTCATGCCTTTGCTGATTTTAAAGTTAACAATCCCTTATTCGCCCACGATGCATTCAGTCTGTTTCGCAAACTTAAATAAATTATCAACGTACATAATATGCCTATGATGGCTCCAAAATACGTGTCTATGAAAAAATGCTGCACCAGGTATATCCTCGAATAAACCACCAGTAATGCAAGCATAAAATATAAAAGTCCACTGGATTTCCCTGGATTGAGAATGCTTAAAAATGTAAACATGCAAAATGCAGTCGCAGAATGTCCGGAAGGAAAGCTGTTATTGACAAACGGATGGAAATCCGGAACAAGGTGTATGTTTTTGTCAGCGGAAAGTGCCAGCCATGGACGAATGTGATCGGGGAAAACAATTTGCTTGAGACCCTGTATCAGTATGCCCTGCAGCGCAAATATAGCGAAGCCAATAATGGCATTTCTGAAACTGTACAGGGAAATCAGCATAATAATAAACAGGAAGAAATATCCGTCACCTACATTCGTATAATAGCGAAGAAACGAATCAACCATTGGAGTATGATGATGGTTAATGGCGTAAAAAAATTCCTTCTGGGAAAATTCAATATTTAACCACGCCCCAAGCAAAATGAAAAGTATGCAGGGGGCGAAAAAAAAAATATTTTTTTTGAAAATGAACATTTATCTTCCAGTGAATTGCGCTTTCCTTTTTTCGAGGAATGCACTCACGCCTTCCTTAAAATCTTCCGTATCGAAACAATCGGCAAATTCGGATATTTCAGTTTCAAAACCTCCTTGCTCAGCATCATAATAACGGTTCACAAGTTTCAATATCTGCGCTACCGCCAGGGGTGATTTCTGCGCTATTTTTGTCAGTATTTCACGGCAGGTATTCAGTAATTCTTCCTGCATAACTATTCTGCTGATCAATCCTGCTTCCTTTGCATCCGCGGCATTCAGCATATCTCCTGTAAGAAGCATTTCAGTGGCGCGGGCATAACCAATATGCCTAACCAGGCGTTGCGTTCCACCGTAACCCGGAATAATTCCGAGGTTAATTTCAGGTTGTCCGAAACGTGCATTTTCAGAGGCGATCCGAATATGACAGGACATTGCCAGTTCGCAACCACCACCCAGCGCAAATCCATTCACTGCAGCGATAACCGGCTTAAAGCAGTTTTCAATTTCATTAAATACCCTGTGGCCATTTTGCGCCATTTTTTCTGCCTGTCCCGGGGAGAAGGAAGAAAATTCCGCTATATCAGCACCGGCTACGAAGGCTTTTATACCACTACCAGTGATGATCATTCCCTTGATACTTTCATCTTCTTCAAAGGCCTGCACAGCTTGCCCTATTTCACTAATGGTTTCCTGATTCAGAGCATTCATTTTATCAGGCCTGTTGATGGTAAGGGTGCAAATACCCGCTTCAACTTCATATAAAAGATTTTGGAATTCCATGTTATCAGCTAAATAAATATTGGATAAAATTAAAAATTTCTGTGTTCAGATACCCAAGTGGTAATGTACTTCGCAATTTCAGAAGTGGTTGTTCCTGGTGGGAATAATTTACCTGACCCCATTTCCTCAAGGCTTTTTACGTCATCATCAGGAATGATGCCGCCACCTGTAAGAAGGACATCATCCATGCCTTTTTCTTTCATTAAGGCGAGTATTTTAGGAAAAACCGTATTGTGCGCGCCACTCAGGATACTGACACCAATGGCATCAACATCTTCCTGTAAGGCGGCGTTTACAACCATTTCGGGAGTCTGGCGCAAGCCTGTATAGATCACTTCCATGCCTTCATCACGCAAGGACGACGCAATTACTTTGGCACCGCGGTCGTGCCCATCCAAACCGACTTTTGCTATCAATACACGTATTGGCCTCTTCATATCATCTCTGAAATTGTTTGCAATTTACGGAGTTATAGTTGTAAATTACAAATATGAAATTGTAGAAGCCTTTGCCGGAAGTTAGTTATTGTATTTCACGGATGAATTTTGAATAATGATTCTAAAACTGCGATCCGGGTATCATTCAATTTCAAATCATTGACTATCTATGAATTAATCCAAATTCAAAGCCTTTTTAATCAGAATTAGCCAAAACAGGAAGTACGTTTGATTTTTGTCAGGTTTTTAAATTCGGTTTTTATTTACCTTTGAGAAAAAATCGGGAATGTACCTGTTTAAAATTATTCTAATGAAAAAGTTTAACTTCATATACATCCATTTAGTGCTCCTTTTGTTATTTGGAATTAATATTCCATCTATCGGACAGTCGTGGAATACCTTTAGCAACCCTGTTGACGCGCCTGTTTTCGGACTTTGCACCAATCCTACCATGGATACACTTTTCATGGGTGGGGGATTTATAAATTCAAGTGGCAAAGTGCTGAATCATGTAGGCGCTGTTTCAAATGGCACCTGTACGGAAATGGGAATGATGATGGGGCCTGATAACTCAATGATCGGTACCAATGGTGAAGTGGATTGTATCACTCCATTTAATCATAAAATGTATATCGGTGGAAAGTTTACCACTGCTGAAAGTTTTAATGCTATGCATGTAGCTGTTTGGTCACAAGGATCTTTTGCAGGCGTGGGAAAAGGGTTCAATGATATTGTCCGCTGCCTTGCAGTATACAATAGTCAATTGTATGCAGGAGGAGAATTTACTTTCTCAGGAACAACTGCTGTAAAGCATATTGCTATGTGGAATGATTCTGCCTGGGTGCCGGTAGGGCAGGGAATGAATGACGATGTTGAGGCTATGATAGTCTATAAGGGGAAACTGGTGGTTTCAGGCGATTTTGATTCTTCCGGAACTACTCGTATGAACCATGTTGCCATGTGGGATGGAAACAAATGGGTAAGTCTTGGCAGTGGCATGACAACAAGTTCAGCAATGAATACCATGGGAATGCCTGCAATGGTACATTCTTTATGCGAATATAAGGGGCATTTATACGCAGGCGGCATGTTCATGTACGCTGACGGCAATGCTGCAACGAATATGGCGGTTTGGAACGATACATCATGGGCTAATACAGGAAATATTGGTACCGGAATGTCGGATATTGTTCAATGTCTCAATATCTATAATGGCAGATTGATTGCAGGAGGTTTGTTTGATATGGCAGGTTCACAAAGTGTCAATAATATTGCTGCATGGGATGGAAGTGGTTGGAATGCACTTGGCCAAGGCGTTGACAGTAATATCGAGGCAATGACAGTTTATAAAAATCATTTGATAGTAGGAGGAAATTTTAATAAGGCGGGAGGCAATAATGAAGCTTTTCTGGCACAATGGCAGGAGGCAACAGGCATTGCAGGCGAGGATCATTCTTCAATCATTATTTCTGCGTATCCAAATCCTTCCAATGGTAAAATTATCCTGAAAGGTCTTAACGGTCCTTCAGCCTATAATGTAACCGTTACAAATTCATTAGGCATGAAAATTTTGGGTAGTACAATAAAAAACGCCGGCGGTTCCTGCTCACTTGATCTGAGCAGTTTCCCTCAGGGGATTTATTTCGTAGTTGTAAATGACGGAAAAGCTACGGCAAGTATTCGCGTAGTTTTAAACAAGGACTAAGCCTCGGAAAGGCAAAACAAGAATTTACAGGGATTATTTCTCCTTGTCTTTTTCCTTGTCCTTTTCCTTATCCTCACTTTCGTCCTCTTCAACGTCCCTCAGGCTTTCAAACTCATCAATTTCCTCAGGCTCCTGGATCTTGAATTCCTGCTGATATTCATCATCATACCTGTTGATGAGCTTTTTATCGGGAACGGATTTATTCAAAAATGCATTCACCTTGTCAATATCAATATTGGAGATAATTTCCCCAAATTCATTGATACGGAGATCAAGCCCTTCCAGTTCTGAGTGAACCTTAGCAACGGTATTATTTTTTCTTTTGCGTCCCATAGTGTTGCGAATTTATACAAATTTAAGATAATATTATCATCTATAAAACCATTAGAGTGCTAACTTTGTTCCGAAGTAGAGCATGCAGAAGAAAAAATTACTATTTATCATCAATCCGATCTCCGGAGTTAGCAGGAAAGCCGGGATACCCGATCTCATTTCTGAGTATATTGATGCAAATAAATATGAGCCTGAGATCTATTTTTCAGGCTACCGGGGAGATGCGGCCCGCGAAGCTGCTGATGCAAGGGAACGGAATATCGATATAGTTGTAGCAGTGGGTGGTGACGGGACCATCAATGAAATAGCAAGTAGCTTAATAGGTTCGGAGACTGCACTTGGCATTATTCCCCTTGGCTCAGGCAACGGACTGGCGCGCCATCTTGAAATTCCCATTAATTCTATAAAGGCGATGAAGTATCTTAATACGAATCGCTATACATTGATTGATACCGCTTTCCTCAATGAAAAGCCTTTTTTTAATGTGGCAGGGGTTGGTTTTGACGCCTATGTTGGGTATCTTTTTGCTACGATACAAGGGAGGGGACTTAAATCCTATGCCAAGGCAACCTGGAGGGCTTTAAAATCATTTAAGCCATTTAGAGTACGAATTGTGGCTGATGTGCCTTTATATGACGGGGAGGCCTTTCTTCTTAGTTTTGCAAACTCCAACCAGTTTGGCAATAATTGCTATATCAATCCTGACGGGATCATCCATGACGGTAAGATTGAAATTGTACTGGTCAGGCCTTTCCCGGCACTTGTTACTCCTATAATCCTCTGGCGCTTATTTACAAAAACTATAAAAAAATCAAAATACGTGGAAGTATTTAGCATTAATTCAGCCACTATAGAAACTTTTGAGCCTGCATACGTACAGTTAGATGGCGATGTCCTTGGCAAAATGAATAAGATAACATTGCGGGTGGAACAGGAATCTTTGCGGGTACTTGCCTGAGGCACAAAACTTATTCCCCGAATATGACAAATGTCATTGAATGATACGCTATGTACGTCGCAACTTTGCACTAATTTAAAAATTATTATTAATGGAAAATAGAATTATAACGCACTATGCCCTTTTCAAGTTTAACTGGCATTTCTGGAACCTGAAAGCGGAAGACCGTACTTCATTATTGAATCGTTTTTGCGAGTCTGCATCACAAGCAGCAAAAGCAGTGTGGTTCTACCAGGTGTATCCTACTAATGTAAATTACGATATTTTGGTTTGGAGCAATGATGACGCTGAAGAAAATAATGCTATCTCTGAATTCATGGAAAGGCTTGCAAAAGCTACCAATTCATACCGTGCATTTATAGATCCGGTGGAAAGTTTCTGGGGAGTGACCAAGCCTTCCATTTATTCCAAGGCAAAGAAATCTGCACAGGAGTTGGATCCGTTTGAAAATGAAAGAATGCCGTATTTTGTCATTTATCCTTTCAGCAAAACAACTGAATGGTATTTGAAAAGCCGCGAAGAGCGTCAGGAAATGATGAACGGGCATATTCGTATTGGCAAACAATACACGGAAATTACACAGTTATTGTTGTATTCATTCGGTATGCAGGACCAGGAGTTTGTGGTTGCCTATGAAACGCAAAATTTACCAATGTTTTCTGATCTGGTATATGAATTACGCAGTACAGAAGCACGTTTATTTACATTGCGTGATACACCGATCATTACCGGGACATTCAAGACTAAAGAACAATTAACAGAACTCGTAAAATAAATTTAATTTAATCCGATCCGCCGCGGCGGACGCAATCATAATGACAAGATCCCAAGACCTATTTACAGAAGCGCAAAAACACCTCGTTGGTGGCGTTGATAGTCCCGTACGTGCATTCAAATCCGTAGGAGGAAATCCACTTTTTATCAGCAGGGCACAAGGTGCTCATATTTATGATGCCGATGGTAAAAAGTACATTGATTATGTTGGTTCTTACGGACCAATGATCCTCGGGCATGTGCATCCCAAGGTATTGAACGCTGTGGAGCGCACTGTGAAAAACGGCTTTTGTTTCGGAGCGAGTACCGAAGGCGAAATAGAACTTGCCATGCTGGTAAAGGAAGCATTCCCATCCATTGAAATGGTACGCTTTGTGAACTCCGGTACGGAAGCGGTGATGAGTGCCATTCGCCTCGCAAGGGCATATACCAAACGGGATAAGATCGTTAAGTTTTCGGGTTGCTATCACGGGCATTCTGATTTTCTTCTTGCAGAAGCAGGTTCAGGATTGATGACCTACGGACTTCCTGCCAGTGCGGGAGTCACTAAAAATACAGCGCAGGATACGTTTATCGCACCCTACAACGATATTCAATTCCTGAAGGATCTGTTTGAAAAATACAATGGTGAAATTGCTGCCGTAATCATAGAGCCTGTTGTCGGGAATATGGGCGTGGTTTTACCCGAAGGAAATTATTTGAAGGAATTGAGTGCACTCACAACTTCCCATGGAATACAACTTATTTTTGATGAGGTAATGACGGGATTCAGAAAGGAATTCGGCGGTGTGCAAACACTGTTCGGAGTAACTCCTGATATTACTTGTCTTGGTAAGATAATAGGAGGGGGAATGCCCGTTGGTGCCTATGGCGCAAAACGTGAATTGATGGAAATGGTTGCGCCTCTCGGACCCGTTTACCAGGCAGGAACGCTTTCCGGAAATCCGGTTTCCATGGCTGCGGGAATTGCAACATTGAATGAATTAAAAGAGCCGAATACGTATGCAAGTTTAAATGCAGTAACCACCCGCCTTGCGGAGGGAATACGCAAACTGGCGACCGCTAAAAATATTCCGATGCAGGTGGCAAAACACGGCTCAATGATCACACCATTTTTCTGCGATGGTAAAGTAACGAATTACGATCTTGCGAAAAAAGCCGATACTGATCGATACGCAAAGTTTTTCAACCTGATTATAGAAAGTGGTATTTTCGCTCCTCCATCACAGTTTGAAGCTTGGTTTGTTTCAACAGCACATACCACCAAACATATTGATGAAACACTCGATATATTTGATGAGGTAATGGATGAGTTGTAGTTGAACCCCGAACTATTGCAGACATGCCATTTTTTTAAGAAATGGCATGTCTTTATTGAGGTTCTGAAATTCCTTCCAGGCTCATTTTTTCTATAATATTGCCATCCCTTCGGGATTAATATAAAGATAATATTGTATCTGTTTATCATTCATTTAACTTTTAAAAATG
>CAILMK010000715.1 GCA_903835275.1 uncultured bacterium
AGTACTTCTTTAGTTGGAATTGCATTGCATAAACAATATGCTTATATAGGTGGAGGTTTCGCGCAATGCAATCCTTCATTTGGTAGAACTATTCTTAGAAACAGTGGAGGAGGAGACTTGGTATTTTCAAAATTAGACAGTAATGGATCCTTCCTTTGGGCAAGTTCAACAGGAAAAAACAAATCATCTTCATATTGTTATTACTTTACAACGGATACTTTCGGAAACTCTTTTTGCACGGGCTATTTTTCGGGAGATGCGTCATTTGGGAATTTTGCATTAAAAAATCAAGGTAATGTAGATGCTTTTCTGATAAAAATCTCCGACATCTCCCTATGGCGTGATAAAATAATCAAGACACAGTATTGTGCAGGTGATTCTATCCTTGTTCCCTATCGTGTATCGGGCATTATAGGGCCGGGCAATACTTTTCATGCAGAACTGAGCGATAGCAATGGTAGTTTTGATTCTGTGTGGTATCCCATAGGTAAACTCACAACACAGGGCAATGGAATTATTCATTGTAAACTACCATCCAATCTTCCGTATTCATCAAGGTATAATATCCATGTGTATTCAGATACGCCCAATGTAACCAGTTATTATAATCCGCAAACCATAACTATCTATCCTTCTCCTGTGGTAAAGGTGGCATACGATAGCCCTGTTTGCAAAGGTTCTTTAGATACACTTCATGCCAGTGGGGCAACCAATTATTTATGGCTGCCATCAACAGCACTGAGCGACAATAAATCTGCCAATCCTGTTTTCAAGGCAGATACTTCAAGAACCTATTCCATCATTGCTACCAATGCAGGAGGATGCACTGATACCACTAAATTTACTATCAATGTAGGTCCCGCTTTAGAACTGGCAATTTTAAATCCAACGAAAGATACAACAGTATGTAGCGGCACTGCTATACAACTACGCGCGCAGGCAAAAGGAGGCTTCGGTCCGCCTTATTTTTATACCTGGAATAAAGGGCTTGGGAACGGTGATACCCTAACCATTAATCCCACGAGCAGTGGAGTATATCGCGTCAGTACAACGGGAGGATGCAAAGCAACTGCATCTGTGCAAATAAAAGTATACGCACCCCTGAAAGTAAGTGCAGGAAAAGACCAAGGAATCTGTCCCGGACATCCCAATCATTTACATGCGTCAGGTAAAGGAGGTGATAGTACGGTCTATATTTTTACCTGGGATAATAGCCTTGGTATAGGACAGGATAAAATCGTAAATACAGCCGTTACAAAAACCTATAAAGTGGTGCTGAGTGAGAACCTATGTAACCTGAAACCGGACTCAGCATTTGTGACCGTGTACAGAACAAATCCCATGAAATTATCTTTACCCGCGGATACGAGTATATGCTTTGGAAAAAGTATTTCAGCAAAAGCAAGCGGCGGTGATTCATTGCGGTATATTTATTCCTGGGATACGGGTGGTGTTGTCATTCAGGGTTGGGCAACTACAAGGGTTGCCCCTACAAAATCACAAATTTATCGTTGCATATTAACGGATTCTTGTTCGCTACATTCAGATACAGCCTTTGTAAAAGTTACTGTCAGTCCGCCGTTGAAATTAAAGCTATCCAATGATACAACTATCTGTCTTGGCAGATCAGTATTGCTCAGAGCACGCGGTAGTGGTGGTATAGGTGATACGTCAAAATATTTGTATCAATGGGATACGGGTGGGGTGGTTATTTCAAATTCAAGGGCGTATGCCATACGCCCCTACCATTCTGTTATATATCGCAGCATAATAAAAGACGGTTGCTCGAGCGCGGATACAAATTTTGTTACGGTTATAGTCCGTCCGAAATTATCTGTAAAATCAAATGATGTTTCGGTGTGCAAAGGTGATTCAGTGACGATCATTGCACAGGGTTCCGGAGGGGATTCATTATCGTATAAATATACATGGGATACTGCGGGCATTGTAATTTCCAATAGGGCGACCGCGAGGGTCGCCCCTACAATCACACATACATTCAGGTGTGTTTTGAAAGATAATTGTTCCATTGATTCCTCGGTAGCAAAAATTAATGTCACTGTAAATCCAAAACCGGTTAGTGAAATAAGTATAGACCCGCATCAAATTATGATAGGTAGCGGAAAGATCAGTTTTACTGCACTCAATACCGATGCTGTTTCTTATTTATGGCTATTTGGCGATGGGCAGAGTTCCAATAACGCTCAATTGCAATACAATTATACTGATACCGGGCATTTTTTTCCGAGACTGGTATGTACTAATTCCTTTGGCTGCATTGATACTTCTTCCAGTAACGTAATTATCCTGCCTCAATTGCAAGTGTATTTCCCGAATGTATTTACTCCGGATGGTGATAGCCTCAATGAAACCTGGATGCCCATAGGTATTGGCATTTCAAAGATCAATATCACTATTTACGACCGCTGGGGCGGGCATGTTTTCAAATCCGAAAGCCTAACCAAAGGCTGGAACGGAAATATCCTGAACAGCAATGATCCTGCAATTCAGGGAGTGTATCCTTACATCGTCAATATCTGGGATTATAATAATAACAAGCACACCAAGACGGGAACAATTCAGCTGTTGAATACAGCGAGGTATTGATTTAGACATGCCATTTCTTAAAGAAATGGCATGTCTGCTCTTGATCTGTCAGAACAGGCACAAAAAAAGGCGGGTATTACCCCGCCTGTACCTAGTAGATAAGTCAGATTAATCTTCATCAGAATCATCGTCATCCCAATTATCATTTTCTTCTTCAAGATCATTCCCCCAGTCATCGTCATCTTTTCCTTTCTTTTCCTTGGGGTCGAGCTCCTCTAAATCATCATCATCAAAGGCCTCATCTTCAAATTCAAAATCGTCGTCATTTTCCATATCCATTCCGTCTAGTTTATCAAGGTTAGCGTCAATTGCTTTAGTGCTTAGTTCATGTTCGGGATACTTCTCAAACAGTCTTTGTATAGCTGATTCATCAATCGTAAACCCGTCTTCAGTTTCAAGGCAGGCTCCAATGTATCCCGGATCAGTTTCAAATACTGTTTCCAGTGTTTTTCCTTCGTACTTTCCAAAATCAAGAGGAGTATTGAGTTCATACACTTTCATGGTTCAGGTCAGTACAATTAATTGCAAATATAAAAACTCTTTTTAAAAATC
>CAILMK010000716.1 GCA_903835275.1 uncultured bacterium
ATCAGTATTGAAATCACCATGAAGGATGCTAACATAACTTTATGCAAGGATGATCCTAAAAATATTCTTGTAAATGAATTGTATCCTGCCAATGGAGGTGTCGTTTCTTATGAGAGTCAAAATGGCAAATTCAATATTACAAACGTAGCAAATACAGGTTGTACACTTACAGGAGTTGCAGATGGCGCAGATAACCTTATTTGCAAATATACCATTGGTGGCGTATCCTACAAAGAGGTAGTTCCTGTACAGGTTAACTTTGTTAAGTTTGCTAACAATAACAGGCAAGTATATGCCTGGTATCCGGGCGGAAATGAGGATGCCACTTTATTGCTGGATCCGAATACTCCTGCTGCAAATGTAACCTGGGAATTGAAGCTGAACGGAGGAAACGGTACTGCTACCATCAATGCAAATACTGGCGCCATCACCATGCCGCAGGCAGCCGGTGGAACATATACTTTAACAGCTAAATCAACCAATGATGTGAATTGCAAGGCAACTAAGACTGTTGTCTTTATGGGATACGATGTACTCGTACAAAATTCAAAAAATGCCACCACTTGTGATGGCACACAAAATATACAGGTAAAAGTAGTACCTATTCCTAATACATTACCGGTTGCTGAACTTGCAAAATTCGGTGGCATTACTATCGTCAGCGAAACAGTGGATAATGATAATGGAAATGAGGCAGGAACTTCCGCACTTACCATTGGCGCGTTGGATGCAAATTATAGAACAACGATACAGAAAGCCATCTGGTACAAAACAAATGCAGGTGCGCAATGTAACTACACTAGTGCACACTGGATAAAAGGTCAGGCACAGGTAAATGGTGTAAATGTAAATACTCCGCTTCCGGGCAAGACAGATGCGAAACTGAATACAGGATTGAGTTGCATTAACGGTAAAGCCGAAGTTGTAAAAGCGTTCAAGGGAGCTCCTTGGCTGATATGGGGTCCAAGTCCGGTGAACGCAGGAATGTGGCGTTGTGTAGTAGGCGGCTGGGGTACTTTTGCCCGCGATGTAAAGGGAAAAGCCAGCTGGTGGGGTCCTGCACAATCACAGTTCATGCCTTTTGTAATTGCGGAGGAAAATTTCCACAAGAACAACCAGATTGAAAATCCCTTGCATCCAATGATGATTGATTTATACAACCCTAATAATGTAATGTGGAATGCGCAGTTCATGTGGTGGGATAGTCCAAACCTTGCAGTATCCCAGGCTATGATCATACAGGGATTTGTAGGATTATGCCAGGCAGAGTTTATGCGGTCAAATTCCTTTTTCTCTTATCCGTCACCGCGCAGATGCGCTATAGAACAAGAAGCGAAACAAAATACAGGGATACAATTTGGATTTAACTTCCCGTGTGCATACCCGCTATGCCCATAAATAAAAATTTGCCAATGATATAAAGACGCAATTGCACAATACGATAACCAGGAACTAAAAGCAAAGGATAAAATGAATACCAATAACTCAATAAAGAAAGGAATTTTACTGGGTGCCATATTACTTGCGGGATTGCTTTTCAGCAATACCGGCAGGGCACAACAAAAGATAAACGGTGAAGAAAGTAAAACAGCTCCGGTGCCCGTAAAGGTGCCTGATGTGAAAAAATCCCCGGCACCTGTTTTAAGATTAAAGCCATTGGATTCTGTAGAAGCAGGAATCATTGCAAAGGAGCTTATGGATACCACAATTCTGGTGGGAACTTTTGAGGCTCCCGGTGTACGTACCGCCCCAAGAAAATTGAAGAACGGCATCATGCCGGAACTTGAGAATACCTATCTGGAGGCTGTGCTGGGACATACGCTTATGAAGTTGAATACCTTCAGGACATTTCGCGGGAATTTTGACAGCATGATATACCTGAAAATGCCAACCATGAATACTGATGAGGAAGAGCCCATGCAATTTTTTCCTTTCCCGGATACACGCTGGTTGCTATTTCTCAAGCCATGCTATGATGCAGACGGTACACCCGCAGATAACTGGGTGAGGGATATTGAAAAGGCAATCGCACAGAAATATATAAACGGTACTACACTATTCAAGGTGAACAATGAATACCATGGAAACCTGATCCTGAAATGGAACAATGATTACCAGACAGCTTACAATGCATATACCATAGCACCCGGCGCAATGCCTGAAATGGATAAGCTATTGAATTTACTTGAAAAAGCACGTCAGGCAAAATGGCATTCTGAAGCACCCGCTGCTTTGAGTAGTGAAAAATGGCAGGATGAAAGTGTCAGAAAACTGGCTGTGCGATTAGACCAGTTACTGAATTTAAAAGCACCAAAAGAACAAGAGGAACCCGTAACTCCGGGTCAATAAAAGATAGAGTAGGCACGTTGTAAAGCAGAGATTATTTAGTGAAAAAGGCGATCCCGTAAGATCGCCTTTTAGTTTTATTGTTAATGAGTCTGAAGACTAATATTTATCCTTTCCACACGAGTCATCGCTACGCTAAAGACTCGAGCGAACTAAGGGATTAGCGCTTTCGAATATAAATATGGCTTATTTCAGTTATATCTTTGCCATTCACTTTATATACTTCGCTAGGCCAAATAACCAAGCTGTCTTTTGTAATCTTCCTAATATCATAATTGTCTTTATAGGCATAACCATGATCAACAATAGTATAACCGGGATCCATATTATAAGCAAAAGGGAAAGTACTTTCTATTAATGTATCTCCATTGTATTTTTCACTACAGACATTCCTTAGTATATTTTCTTTTCTTATCAAAGTGAGCCTATCATTTCCCGCGAATTTTTTGAAATCAATTTCATCATCACATTCTCTAAAAATTATTTTTTGTGCAGGAAATGGATTTCCATTATTCATTCTAAATGTAGAATCACCAATGAAAGAGTAACGGTATTCCCATGTACCGATGATTACCTTGTTCAATTTAATCACCTTTGTTGAATTGTCAAAGGACATAAAAAACAATATCATTATAAAAATACCCAGTGTTTTCATTGTTTTTTGCATCTAACAAATTTACTCTCTTTGCTCGCGCGAGTCTTTAGCGAAGCGATGACTTGTGCGGAAGGGTAGAAGTGAGTCTTCAGACTCACACTACAACTTCACAATCTTCTTCACCGTTTGTCCATTCTCAGAAATAAACACCAACTGGTAAATTCCTTTTGACAATTTTAAGTTATCAGCGTCTATCATTAATGAATGTTGTCCTGCAATTTGCATTCCGTCAAATAATCTTGTTATGATCCTGCCATTTTCATCCATCAATATAATGCTGATAGATGAGTTTTTATCTATGGAATAATTAATCACCGAAGATTCTGTAAATGGATTTGGAGAAACGATGAAGCTGATATTTTTATCTTCATCTTTATCAATTCCGGTAATTACAATGTTTACGCTATCCATGGATGTATTACTGCAATTATCAGAGTTCATAACAGTAAGGGTGATGAAGAATTTGCCGACATCACTATAAGTATATTTTTTAAATTCATGATTTGAAAAACTTCCGTCACCAAAATTCCATGAATAGGACGCCAGGTTTGAGTCATTCGGAGCGAAATTATATGTGAATCCGTTTATTGTACTTTTTGTGAAACTTGCTCGCGGTAAGGAATCTATACGAACAGGCAGTGTTAAGGAATCATTTACACCCGTGGAATTGGAGGAATACAAGGTAACATTATAAACTCCCGGAGCCTTGTATTTGTGAGCGGTTGACATGCTATTTGAGTTAGTGCCATCCCCAAAATTCCAAGACCATGAAGTAAAATTTCCGTATTTCAGAGTACTCGAATTTGTAAACATGGTTGTACTGCCTATGCAAATACTATCTACATTAAACACCAATGAGGCATGTGTTTTTGGAATGAAAGTATCCACCGGGAAATTATCAAAGGTCAGTGCACCTATTTTTCTTTTGTTTATCAGCCATGGTCCTTCATAGATAGTATAAGTATTTTCATAATAGGTGCCAGGAATATATCTGATCCTGCTAAAGCGACTATTGGTATCCAGGCTTAATTTGAGTGTATCGCCGCTGGTGCTTACTTTTTTTACATGACCAAATGACTGATCCAGATAGAACGCATGTCGTATATTGAAGACTACAGGTTTATTGTTTACATCAGTAACGGTATCATCCTTTGTCCAGGTAATTCCTGCATTCTTTTCCCTGAATAAAATACCTATTTCCCGATAAGTGGAATCTGTATAAAATACTTTTTTAACATCGGGAGGGGCTATGTTCAGAGTATCCTTGCTGCCATAAAATTGTTTATCAAGCATACGGAAAAAATGTAATCCCAAACTATCATATCCATCCACAACTCCGCCCGCATAATAATGGCAGCCGTCGTGACTTGGAAGTGCTGCAGTGGCCATAGGAGAAGTATTCTTCAAGGTATCAGGCAATGTGCGAAGTTCTTCACGTACATCTGAGCCGCCGCCGCAACCGGTATGGATCTGTACTATGTAAAAATGCTGCACATTCGGATAATCCTTTTTCCAACTGTTATACAGCATATGAAAATGATTTCCATAACCGTATATGGAATTGCTTTCACCCTGATACCACATGATCGCTTTCAATCCGCTGTCAAGTCCGGCATGGCGCATCCGGTATAGAAGCCTGCCATAGGCAGTCTTCAGATTCTCCGGATCGGTATCATCGCGCAAATGGTATTCAACAGGCGTTCCACCAACACCTTCGTTAAGCACACATATTGGCATATGGTGTTTCTCTTTGAGTCTTTGTGCAAGAACTATTCCCCAGCTTCCGGTCGCAAAAATGGAACCATACACTCCATTCCCTCTTCCCCAGGAAGTATCTCCTGCATCCCCATCAGCTGCCTCCGTATTTGAACCGTAACTCCGCACGAATTCATTGGAATAATTAGTGAGATAAGAAGATGCAATGGAATTGGATTGCCCGGCGACAACATATACATCTCCACAGGTAATATCACTTTGATAAAACACCATTGTATCCTTTGTGGAATTTACCAGGTGTATTTCAAAACTGTATTCAGAGAGCTCGGCGTGTATCCTTGCATTAAAATTCAAGGGAGCTGATCCACCGGCATAATTTAGAATATTCCGGTAAGTTTTAATTAAAGTATCATTTCTGTAAACAAGCAATTTTGCAGTATCATATCCGGCAACAATTGCCTTCCCGCGGAATTTTACCGTACCGCTGTCGCTGTTATCACGTGGATAAAACTGAAAGTATTGCGGCACTTTTGACATCGAAATATTTCCGTTCTGTCCGGCGAGTGCATACTTACTGTTCAGATAAATTTGAATGGAATCCCTCTCTGTTTGAGAAAGTGCCCTGTTGTAGATCAATACTTCCGATATATCTCCATCCAGAACAAAATTTGATCCGTTAAAGCCTCCGATATTAATTCCATTATCTGTATTTGCCATAGTATCCCTTTTGGTTCCGGCAAGGCTGTCATTGGTATAAAACCATGCCTTTTTTGCTCCGGTATCAACCATGGCACTCATGGATACATAATTATTTTTAACACTGTCTTTGGAAGAAACTGCAACTACAGAGTTATACCAAAGGGCAGGAGTGTACGAAAAAGCTCCCCAGAATAGCATGGAAGAATTCCCGCCTACAATGGTATTATAATTATAAAGGTTATTGATGCGGACTACCGAGATGATGGTGAAATTTCTATTTATCGGAAATTTGGATGGGCAGGTCATGTTATCATCCACACCATCAAACCTGAGCGTGGGCATACCGTTGGGACCTTTCTTAATATATTTTGGACGAAGAGAGAGCGTATTTTGGACGGCATTGTATTTGTGTCCGCTCTGGTCTGCCCATGATTTTACATTCCCCTTGGAATCCAGGCCTACACCTACATCAGATTTTAGCCAGAGCACCTGCCCGCTTTTAGGAATTTGGGCGTAAATCATCGTACTGAATAGTAGTAGAAAGATTGTTGTAAACAATTTAAAAAGCCTGTTTTTCATGTTTTAAGTATATGATTCAAAGGTAAAAATAATATGTATGTATCGATATTTATTTTTGATTAATCTCAAGGAATCCGGGATAGTTTTCTCGGTCTTTTATGTCCCTGATTAAAAAATCTTGCATCTTAAATCATTAAATCTAAAATAATTATTACCTTTGCACCCTCGTTAATTTTTTG
>CAILMK010000717.1 GCA_903835275.1 uncultured bacterium
CAGATATTCACATACGAATAAACATACAGTTCTACCTTTATCCAAATCTATGCCAATAAACTTAGATTTAGCTAAATTGTTGAAAATAAATATTTTAAATGGGTTATTTTGCCTTCCTCTACTTGGCTGAACCGTTAATATTCATCCTTTCAGGATGACAGCTTAAACGATTTCCTTACTTCCCTCCCATCAAAAGATGTATAGTATTCCTGCTCTTCTTTTCAAGAAAAATATGTTTTCCCTCTTTTTGAATCATTGAATCAATATTGCTCTGGGCATAATGACGGATAGTGATCAATTCCAGATTATCATTGTGGCGAACGGCATATTTATCAGATAGGGATTTTGAGAATGCAGCAATTTTATTCTGATCCGAATCTATCACAATAGAAAAGCTGATCGCTGAATTCTGCATCAGGTTAACCTTGATATTTGATTCTACTACTTTACTGAAAATTTCCTCAAGACTTTTCTCTGTAATAAAAGATAATTCCTTGCTTGCTATAGAAACCAAGGACTGATTACTTTTCACTATCGTGATAGGTACTTCTATTTTTATATCTTCAGCAGTAATGATAGTCCCCGCAGCTTCGGGTTCTATAAAAGATTGCACATGCAATGGAATATTTTTCTGCTGCAAGGGCTGGATCGTTTTAGGATGGATAACAGTCGCACCGTAATAAGTCATTTCAATAGCTTCCCTGTAGGAAAGCTTATCAAATTTCACTGCATCAGGAAATTTCTTTGGATCCGCATTCATTACTCCCGGAACATCTTTCCATATCACCACATTTTCCGCATTGAGGGCATTGGCAAATATGGATGCTGTATAATCCGATCCTTCTCTGCCTAGTGTAGTGGTATGATTATCCTTTGCCGCACCTATGAATCCTTGGGTGAGCACAGGTGCTGTCTTGATCATTTCAGGAACCTGACGTTGTATCAATGCAAGGGTAGCATCCCAGTCTACACGCGCTTCGCGGTATAACTGATCAGTAATAATAAAATTTCGTGCGTCTACCCATTTATTGCGGTAACCAAAATGATTCAGGTACCAACTTACAATTTTTGTGGAAACCAGTTCCCCGTAAGGAACAATCTGGTCATAGATGAAATCGTAATTATGCTCAAGGCTTTTTGAGAAGAAATGCTCAATGAAAATAAAATCATTTTCAATATCAGCACCCACTTCAAATTGCTCCTTGCTTCCGGATGGAAACAACCCTTGAACAATATCAATATGATATTTTTTGAGAGCCTGAATTTGGGAAACAAATTCCCTGCCTTCCCAATAAGAATTAAGAATGGATTCCAGCGCATTGGTTGTTTTTCCCATGGCGGAAATAATGATCACCAATTCGCCTGAACCGTATTTTTCAAGAATGCGGGCAACGTTTTTAACTCCTTCAGCATCCTTGACGGATGCGCCACCGAATTTAAAAACTTTCATCTAAGAAATAAATTATCCGTTCATAGAAATCAGGAATTCCTCATTGGAATTTGTATGCCTCATCCTGTCAAGCAGGAAATTAATTGCCTCTTCAGGATTCATATCTGAAAGGTGCTTACGAAGAATCCACGTACGTTGCAGGCTTGCTTTATCAGTAAGCAAATCCTCACGGCGCGTACTGGAAGAAGGTACATCAATGGCAGGATAAATACGCTTGTTGGAAAGCTTGCGATCCAACTGCAATTCCATATTACCTGTTCCTTTGAACTCTTCAAAGATTACCTCATCCATCCTGGAACCGGTATCTGTAAGAGCCGTTGCAATGATGGTCAGTGAACCGCCGTTCTCTACATTACGTGCAGCACCAAAGAAACGCTTAGGCTTGTGCAGTGCGTTTGAATCGACACCACCGGTGAGAATCTTGCC
>CAILMK010000718.1 GCA_903835275.1 uncultured bacterium
CACGAATAAAAATAAAGCATTTCAAATAATACACACATATGTCAAAGTAAACCAGAAAAAGATTGTGCTATACTATATTCAGTAAATAATACCTTCTAATCTTGCAGAAGACAAATCGAGTTTAATCACTTTTCCTGATTTATCAACAAGACCCTGTACACCGCCATTCGTTACTATTGCAAAGCCATCTTTGAATTGGGCACCCTGCTCAAATTGAGGATTGATCACCATTTTGCCACTTGCATCTATATATCCTACCTTGCCATCCTTGGTCACGGAAGCCAGTCCATTGCTAAAGTCTCCGGCTGCCTCAAATTGGCATGGGATTGCCATGCCATTGATAGAATCTATGTATCCATATTTTCCATCTTTCTGTAAAAAGCTTTTACCTTCGTTAAAATCACCGGCCTCGTCATATTCCAAAGGAATAATGACTTGCCCTGCACGATTCAAAAAGCCCATTTTCATGGCACCTTCCTTGGTCTTCTTGGCTACACGTAGCCTTCCTTCGCTAAATTCAAATACGTTGCTATAGTCAGGATGTACCACCTGTTTGCCCATTTTATTTATAAACGCGGTGCGCATCCCTATTTTTACAGCAGCAAATCCATTTTGAAAAGCAGATGCGTCAGGGTAGGTATTTGGAATAACCGTTTTTCCTGTCTTATCCAGGTAACCGTATTTTCCTTCCTTTTTAAATACCGCCAATCCCTCTGAGAAAGACTTTATTTCATCGTAAGAAGGTCCGTTTGCTATGGGTTTGCCTAGCTTATTGATCAGGGAAACTTTCTGGGTTTTAGGATCAGTAACAGGTTCTACACCTTCTGCAAAACCTGAGAAAGCAACAAAATAGCTTTCCGTATGGAATAAACCTTTACCGGTAACATTAATTACATCCAGTCCGGTTTTACCATCGTGGCCTACTACTGCAAGCCCTTTCTTAAAATAAAAGCCTTCGGAAAATTGAGGCTTGATGACCATTGTATTTGATTTATCAATGGCACCCCAGGAGGCACCTTGTTTTACAGAAGCCAGTCCATCGCTGAAATCGCCTGCATCATCGTACACAGGTTTTATTACGATTTCGCCTTTGCGGTTGATGAAACCACATTTACCACCTTTTCTGATCTTTGAGAGCTCATTATCCTGCGCATTGGCAAGAGAAGAGAACAGAACAAAGACTAAAATCAGCATTTTTACTGAAATAGAGCCCAAACTTTTCATTATATGATCATGTTTTTGGTTACCTAAGCTATTGTATACATGGCAGTTGCAGTATTCCGGCTTATCTCCCCTACCGTACCGGACTCACAGGGCCTGTATTTAACCCTCCAATCAATAAAGGCGAAATGTAAGTAAAATTCTGAATTGTTAACAACAAGTTCGATAAAAATATTTATCAACATCCTTCAATTTTCCCGCAGATGACGCGGATAACGCAGAAAAAGAAGCAAAATGAAGAGCGGAAAACAGAATGATGAAGCGATGAGCCATCCATTCCAGCTATAGATTCAATTTTGTGGAGCGGAGTGGTACAAAGTCGAACTTCTTGGAACAAGATATATTGACTGTTAATACAATGCAGCTAGTAACTACTCATAGAGCAAAAGACCTTGTAAAATGATGTTACAAGGTCTTTTCCTTTGTGGTCAAATAAATCTAACTACTGCTGATGCTACACATTAAAGGCAGGTGAACTTCATAACCCGGTCTTCCCATTCATCTCCAGCCTCAGCATTTTCTGCCCAATCATGGAGATTATTATCATTATAATCTTGCTCGTTTTCTAATTCTAGGATTTCATTCAAGGTCATTTTATTCTTCAACCCTCTTCCAGTTTTATCCTTCCATAGGAATGTTTTAGATTCTTGATGCAAATTTTCATTTATTTTCATGTTAATTAATTGTTTGTCAATATATTAACATGCAATGTGTGTGCCGTTTTGTAACTGCTAAAATATTTTCCGTAACATTATGTGGGAAAATAAATTCGAGGAGGTGACAAAAATATTAGCTTTTGTCCATTATTTTTGTCACCTCCTTTTATGAAGCAGCTTAGCAAATCAGAAATCCATGACCTCGAGATTGAGCACCGAAAGAAACTCAATGAGGAGGCTACGAAGCGTGAGGAGAAGCAGAGACAGGTCGCTCACTTGGCGTACCTCAGGCAGTTACACGAAGAGGAGGAAGCAAGGAAGCGCGAACTTAAAAAGATTGAAAATGCTGGGCTTGACCTGATAGCAATAATAAAAAACATGGTTCAATGCCCGGAAGTCTGGGGACACTTCCACCGCTTCAAGACTGCGGAGTGCGGCAAGCACCCGCTGATCCTGCAACTCATCAACCGAGGTCGCCCGAAGAACCCTAAGACTTTCACGGTGGACGGTGGTCTGTTGGAGTTCGAACCAAAGAGCGGTTACAGTTTACCGGACTGGGCTTACGGAATGGCAGAGCTTGAAAAACTTAGGGACTGCGCCAACGAACTCAACTCAATTCAGAAGCTACAATACATAGATCGGATGGATTGCCGTGATTGTGCTTTTTGGCATGGCGAATTTGAACGTAATATCAAGTGCGGATTTGCCAGTACCAACGCGCGAGAATAACTGCCGCATTGGCA
>CAILMK010000719.1 GCA_903835275.1 uncultured bacterium
CAGATATTATGCCTCGCAATTACAGTAATAAGCCTCAGCTCCTGCTCGGGTATCAAGAGCATAACCTCTACAAAAAAGAACTTTGATTTTCCTGCATACGCAGGTACTGAAATGGCTATTGCAGATCCGATCAGGGATACTATATATAGTCGCCCCGAGGCCTTGGAATCAAAGACAATAAACAATAAGGTCGTAATAAAAGACATTACCTGGCCTGCTTCAAATCCCATGAGGGAACAACAATTAAAAGAGTCGCCTGGAATGAGCTTCCGTAATATACAGTCTGCAAAAATAAAAGCTAAAGCTACAGATGACTGGCATCTACATCCTCAGAACAAAGAAGATCACAAATCCTTTTGGAAGAAATTATTGATAATAGCCGGAATAACCATGGGGGTAATCCTGGTTGCCTTTTTGATCATTTTAGCTATTGGACTCCTGTTTATTCTCCTTCTGATCCTGGCCTTATAATCAATATTAATTTGACAGACCTGAAATTGTTAACCGGAAAATAGCAGTCCTATCCCAATCAAGGGATAGGACTGACAGTAATATAAACTTACACTTTCGCTGTCTTCTCTTTGTATTTGATCAGTTGCTTTTTCATAACATCCATGGCAACGTCCATAGCGGCAACAAAAGTCTCACCCGTTTCCTTGATGAATAATGTCTGGTCCTTTACATTAACCTTCATTTCTATTTCCTTATGGCTGTTTTCCTCATGCAGGTAGATAACTACGTCAAGTATGTTTTCGTAAAAATGCTCAAGCTTTGCAACTTTAGCTTTCAATTGGTCAGCAGTAGTGGCGCTGATTTCGAGGTGGGGAGATTGAATGTCTATTCTCATGGTATTTAACTTTTCGGATGAGCTTGTTTATAAATTGTTTTTAATCTTTCAATGGAATTATGGGTATATACTTGCGTTGCTGCTAAATTAGCGTGGCCCAGGAGTTCCTTTATCGCATTTATATCCGCGCCTTTGTTTAAGAGGTGCGTTGCAAAGGTATGGCGTAAAACGTGCGGACTGAGTTTTTTAGCGCTGCTTATCATGCTCAGATATTTCTTGGTGAGCCTTTGTACAAACATAGGGTAAATGTGCTCTCCTTTATCAGTAAGCAAGAGAAATTCTTCCTTACCAAATCCGCTATCCTCGCGCAGTTTCATATAGCCTGCCAGGGTATCCAGCAGACTTTTATTCATAGGGATAATGCGCTCCTTATTGCGCTTGCCCAATACTTTTATTGTTTTCTGACTTTGGTACACCCTTGCCGGGGTCAGGGAAACGAGTTCAGAAAGACGAACTCCGGTACCATAAAGAAATTCAAAGATCAGTTTGTCGCGTTGCCCTGCAAAATCCTCCGTCCACTCCATTTCACCAAATAGATCCGAGGTGTTTTTTTCAGGCAGCCATTCCACCAATCGCTTCTCGGTCTTTGGTCCTTTAACGGTCTTGAGGGGGTTCTTAGTTACAATTTCCGTTTTCATCAGAAATTTGTAAAAGGTATTCATTGCCACCAGTTTCCTGTTTACAGAACGCGGACTGATCTTATCCTTGCTTAATTCGTAAATCCAGGATTTGGCAATGGTAGCAGTAACTTCATTCGGAGAATCCGAATCATACTGGCTTTTCATAAACGCAAAAAACTGCTTAATGTCATTAACATAAGCAGTCACTGTATGTACAGAATACCTTTTTTCGTTTTTCAGATGATTTTCAAAAGAGTCTATATCAGACATCTATAAGAAATTAGTTCGGAAACTACTCCTGGTTCTCAAGAAAATGCTGGCGATAAATTGCCTTACCTATATCATCACGCTTTGAAACGGATGGCTTTGTAAAATACTGGCGGGAACGGTATTCTTTAAGAGTACCTGTTTTTTCCAGTTTCTTCTTGAACCTCTTGAGCGCCTTGTCAATCGTTTCGTTTTCCTTAATTGTTACTTTGACCATGTTATATAATGTAGCCTACAAAATTAAG
>CAILMK010000720.1 GCA_903835275.1 uncultured bacterium
ACTTCTGCAATAGCTACAGGTTTATTACCTGCCTTTAGTGCAGCCTTGGCAGCCTTTTCTTCATCCTCCAGATAATTTCGGTATGCTGAATATGTACCATTGAAATCCTTTACTTCTCCATTTCCCTTAAACAGGAATAAATGCTGCACCAGTTTATCCATGAAATACCTGTCATGCGATACAATTAAGAGGCAGCCCTGGAAGTGTTCCAGAAATTCTTCCAGTGTATTTAGAGTTAAAAGATCAAGGTCATTCGTGGGCTCATCAAGAATAAGGAAGTTTGGATTTTTGATCAGTATCGTCATCAAATGAAGCCTGCGCCTTTCTCCACCACTCAGTTTACTAACCGGAGTGAATTGCATTTCAGGTTCAAAACCAAAATAAGTCAGGAATTGCGATGCAGATAATTTCTCACCTGTTCCCAATGGAATAACCTCCGCAATATCCTTCACCACTTCAATGACACGTTTACTTTCGTCCAGCTTTAATCCTTCCTGCGTATAGTAACCGAATACTGTGGTATCGCCTACATTTATTTTACCTCCGTCAGGTAATTCTATTCCAGTGATCATGTTCAGAAAAGTCGATTTACCCACTCCATTCTCACCTACAATCCCGATCTTTTCTCCTTTCGAGAAAGTGTAAGTAAAATTCTCGAGTGCTTTAAAATCACCGTAGGATTTTGAAAGATGTTTTAACTCAAGAATTTTTCCACCCTGGCGGTTCATCTTCACATTCAGGATAAGCTTTTGTTCCTCCTTGGTTTTGCTTGCTTTTTCCTGCGTTTCGTAAAACGCATCTATACGCGCCTTTTGTTTGGTGCCACGCGCGCGCGGTTGCCTGCGCATCCATTCAAGTTCCGTCTTCATCAGGCTGCGTGCCTTATCCGTTTCACGACCCTCATTAAATTCTCTTTCGGATTTCTTTTCAAGGTAATATTCGTAATTGCCCTTGTATCTATAAATCTGTTTTTGATCCAGCTCCAATATCTCCTGCGTAATGCGGTCAAGGAAATATCTATCATGCGTTACTAAAAGCATGGTCATCTTCTGACGGGAAAGGTAATATTCCAGCCACTCGATCATATCCAGGTCCAGGTGATTCGTAGGCTCATCAAGGATCATGAATTGCGGCTCCTGAATAAGTATCTTGGCAAGTGCTACACGCTTTTTCTGTCCACCGGAAAGTGTTCCTGCCTTTTGGGTAAGATTGGTGATCTTAAGATTTGACAGGATCAAGCGTACATTTTGCTCATAATCCCAGGCCTTGTACATATCCATCTGGTTCATGGCATGTTCCAGGCGTTTTTCATTCACGGGATTATGGTCCTTCGCATTTACCTCCAGTGCTTCCTCATATTCTTCAATGGCTTTGAGGATATGGTTCTCTGCAAATAACACTGATTCAAGGACTGTCTTGTCAGGTTCCAGATAAGGATCCTGCTCCAGATAACCGGTGGTTATATCCTTGCTGATGCGTACCTCGCCGGAATCGGGAATATCCTTGCCCATCAGTATTTTCAGCAAGGAGGACTTTCCAGCCCCATTTCTTGCCACGAGGGCAATTTTCTGCCCCTGCATAATGCTCAGGTTTAATCCACTAAAAAGCACCTTTTCTCCAAACGACTTCGAGAGGTTTTCCGCAATCAGATAATTCATAACTGCAAAGGTACGGATTAGGGACTGAGTTAGCGAGTGATTGGGTAGCGAGTTTGAGTGGACAATTACAAGTTATTTTTTAATATTATATTTGCTTGAAAATAGAATCCATGAAAAAGATCACCAAAATCATTATTGTCAGTGCAGCAATTATTCTTGTTGGAGGTGTAATACTATTGCGACTTACCGGAGTATTAAACTGGTATAGTATACCAACGTCAAGCATGGAACCTACATTGCCGGCAGGTAATACTTTGATCTTCGCGACCGTAATGGAAAATCCAGTGATCAATGATGTAGTTTGTTACAAGGTTTTTAACGGAGAAAAAACCGAAACTTACATTAAAAGGCTTGTTGCCAAAGAGGGTGATAAACTTCAAATCAAAAATGACCTTGCCTATGTAAATGATAAGTTAATTGATGACAGCACCAAGTTAAAATTCAGCTATTCAGTTACCGGAAACTGGGCTATTGAAAATAAAAACCTGATGGGCAAGGAAGGTGATTATTTCCCAATGGGAGAAAATACTTTTTTATGTTTCCTTACTATAGAAACTGCGGCTAAATTCAAGGAAAACTGCACGGTTAGCAGGTTTGAAACTCCAAAAGGTGGAGGAAATCATTTGTTTATGGAAAACCAACATCCCGATTGGACCTCCTCAAATTATGGTCCGATTACGATCCCTAAAGGAAAGTGTTTTGTCATAGGAGACAACAGGGATAATTCATTTGATTCCAGATTTAAAGGATATGTTGATAATGCCGATATATCAGGGAAAGTTATCGGTCACTTTAACTTGTAAATAAAAAAGCCATGCGGATTTTGAATCTGCATGGCCTGAAATCTTTAAACAAAGTTCAATCTTACTGCTCGTACCTGAACATTCCGGGAATATTTGCAGCTACTTTTTTAGCTAAAGAAGGATTTGTAGTATATGTATCCGTCTTGTTTTCCGTAGCCATATTCAAGCCTTTTAGTATAAGAGAATAATCTATCGTGACATGTACGAACCAAACGCCCGTCGGAGAAATTGTAAATGCCTCTACCGGCAACTTCACAGATTGCAAAAGTGCATTTGATCCGATCTTATAACTAAACGGAAAATTAGCCTTGCCGTTTTTGGATGCAGATGTATCTATAAATCCCGATACATTTACGAAAATGTAACCTTGTGCAGTACTACTAAACCACATGGGCGGAGTATGCGCAGCCAGTGGAGTTCCTGCAGGATAGGAAGTAGGTGAAGTTGCATTCGTAGCGGAATCTACTCCAACATTAAATCCGGCTGTAGCATAGTTTCCGGCAGGGACTGTCCCAATCATGTACACCTCTGAATCAGCTGTTTTTAAAACCGTAGTATTTACAGTATAAAAAGAGCCATCAGACTTGTAGATTCTAAATCCGGAAGCATACAGTTGAGCCATGCTTAAAACCATTTTTCTGCCATCTGCAGTTTTGGCGGTGTCCCCCAAACCCACTTCATTGGTATCTATATTGGTGTGAAGATGGAAATAAAGTGTCCCTGTAGAATTGTTTGATGTTGTAGAAGTTGTGGTTGGTGTGGTTGGGTTGTCATTCTTTTTACAATGAGACATTAGAATGACAGTAAAAAGAAAATATATGGATAGTTGAATTGTATTTTTCATTTGTGTAGAGTTAAATTGTTAAAATGCGATTTGTGCCTTCAGCATCCATTGCGAATGAAAAGGCATTTGGATTCCGTTAAAATATTGATATAACGGTTTTGCATATTCTATTCCTAAAGTGCAACCGTTAATAAAACCGGGATATACGTTTACACCCGGGACTACAAAAAATGTCCTTGAGCCGGAATTTGCTGCGTCCGCAGAAGGCTCAATTATAGTATATAGATACGGGTCACTTCCACTAATGGATTGGGTGTACATAAAAAGTCCGCGTAATGAAATGCCTACAGGCTTAAAAAACCTATAAGATGTCCAGGCAGTAAATGAATAGAGATCGCCTTGCCGGTATCCTATGGAATTGTAGCCGGTATGCAGGTCAGCAGATACCTGGCTTCCTGCAAAGAATTTTCCGGTATTGTATATATAGGTCAGTCTTGGCAATACATCCCAGGTACCTGAGCCAGGGGGCATATTATAGGTGTATCTCTGGCCTTCCACAAGTGCATTTGCATTTACGGCACCGATGCTACCCGTGGGAATACTTACTCCCGCAGATGCAATAAGAGTATGGTGTTCTGATGCGGCAAGGGAATAGTTCAGGCAAAAAACTACGTCATTTAAACCTGAATATTTTTCTGACATGCTCCTGTTCGTTGAAGTCATTTTCATTACACCATTCCCACCATCCGGCATGGTCATCATGGTGGATTCTATCATATCCATGTTCATGGTATTGACCGAATATGAAGTCATAAGAATGGCACTTAAACGATCGGTAATTCCATACATAAGCATCAGCATGTGCATATCCATACTCATCTTAGACTCAGACATAATGTATTTGTTAAATACATAGTCTTCACTAAGAAGGGATGTGCCCGATTGCATTCCTGACATATTTACGCGTGCATAGTTGTAAGATATCATCCAACCATTTTTTTCATGAGTATGCGCGCCCATCAATCCTGCAGGAGAATTATCTCCATCCAGGTAACAAAGGCATGTCGGCTCTTTGTCCTGGCTGTAGCTATGGCTTAGTGCCACTAGCCACATCATTATAATTAATAAAGTGTTTCTGATAAGCATAAATTTCGTTAAAATGAGTATAACTCCACTGAAAACCAGGGAGTTTTAAATCAATAAACCGAAATTATACTGTTGGCGGATGATAGATATCCTGATCTGATGTTTCAGAACCAAATACCTTATAAGATTTGAATACAATATTGGTAATGGTAAGTTCAGGACTTACAAAGAGTTGATTATCGCTTTTAAAAAGAAGTATTTCGGCAAAAGCAGATCGTAATCCTGTAGGAATGGCTTCGTTACTACCCTCCTGCTTTTTCAGTTCCTTCATCAGATGACACTTTCCGTTACAGTGCATGGAAGGTTTTGACTTATTCACACAAAGAGTGCTCGCTATATAATTACGATGCGCAAGGAAATTGAAATACACTATGGAATAGCCCCAGGCCTGTGTAAGGACGAGTGCCAGGAGTACTATGGAGAGAACCTTTTTCAAGTGCGTTTATTAGTACAAAGATACAAAAAAACAAAAGTTGATGGCACCATTAAATAAAAAGCCTCCCGTTTTTAGCGGGAGGCTTTAATAATTTATATGATAGTATTACTTACTCAACGATCAGTTTTTGTGTAATGGAGTTTTCACCTACTTTAATTGTGTAGAAATAAACGCCTTTTCCAAAAGAGCTTACATCAAAAGTGAGGGTGTTATTTCCTGCAGGCAATACGCCGTAACTGTTTTGGTAAATATCCTTTCCAAGTATATTGGTCACCTTTACAGATACACGGTCACTACCCTTGGTAAGAGACAATGGAACATTTACAGATGCATTGGTTGGATTAGGATATGCCATGCCCAACCTGAAATTTGGAGCTGTCTGCGTACTGATGCCCGTGAATTTTCCACTTAGAAGTTCAGGTGTTGTAAGAACTGCAAAATCAATTTCATTCTGTACATCCGGATCAGCATCATCAAGAGCAGTACCAGGCTCGTCATCCCTCTGCCATAGAATGTAAACATTCTTATCAGCATCGCGGGTTACACTTGCAAAAACATCTTCGTGAGGTAAATCCGCAGTAGCACCAAGTGCTGCTACGCTTAAATCAATTGGGAACGTCCATGTAATGCCATTATCCTTTGAATAATTATAGAATATATGTCTGTAATCCTGACCGGCAGTAGTAACACCGTAAGTGCTATCAAGACAAAAGGATGAGAAAAACATGTACATATATCCTGAATCATCTATGGAAACACTTGGCCATGTGGTCATGGCACTATTACCATATCTTGCCGCTGAAAGAACAGGGTAAGGACTGCCTTTCACAGAATTAAAATTCCCCTGTTGAATAACTGCTGTATCCTGAGGATTTGTAAGAATATCCGGGTTACCGGCTATATACATTTTTTTCTTGTTTACGTCATCATAATAAACAATACGGTCTGACCTGAGAATTAATGAATAACTTGAATCACCCGCTGTTGTATTAATGGTGGTCATCAATCCGTAAAAAACATGCACGCCATCCTTTTTATCGAGGATAACATCTACAGAACCATCATTTGTTAAAGCACTTTTAAACAAAGTAGTATCTTTTTCCTGATCATAAGGACCATATTTGAAAGTATCTACTACCATTTTAGACCAGTTGTTGCCGTTATCCGAGGATTTCCAATAAGCAACGTCGTTATTAACACCAGCTATGGCGACTACCACATGGCTATCCTGTGCATCAATTGCATATGCATCAGAAGATCCTTCCACATAACGTGTATTATCGTAACCAGGTAAAACAACTCCATTAAAATCAAATTTCTTGGTAGTCAAATTATAACGGTAGAAAACGGTCGGTTGACGTACACCGGAAAGCTTAATAGTATCCTTCTTAGGTCTATTGGTAATAAAATAGTTTGCAACAATATAAACATAGTTACCGCTGGCAGCTACCTTTGGCCATAAAGGACCACCCGGCATTGGGCTCGTAGCAGTTACTGTAAAATTATCTGAACCTGCAGCATCATTCTCCATAATGAATAATCCACCGGATGAATCCGTACTGGTTTGAGATGCATAATGGCTAACGATAAGATCACGTTCTTTACCACCATCCACTACTCTTGTAATTGAAGGATAACCTGCTCTCTTGGATTCAATTCTTTGACCACTATGGGTTCCACCTGCAAAAGAAGATCCACCAAAATAGTTAAATGCGGTACCACGATCAGGCCACGCATTAATTTTAGTAGAAAAATTACAAACAGCGCCCACGGAACCATCAGGATGAAGTGCAACTCTTCTTCCGGCAGAAGAAGCAAACTGCAGATCATAAGTAGTCTGAAATGCAGTTTCCATATAAACGAGGCTGGCTGGAGACATCTTCATCATACTTCCTTTAACCGGCGCACCAATCATAGGAGCCATAGGCAAATTATACCTGGGTGATTGATTGGAATTTGCTGGGATTGGTAAATGTCCAACCCTACCTGCATCCTGTGCCATCGATGCGAGTGGCAGGAACAGAGCTAAAAATAAAAACTTTTTCATACTTATTAAACCTTGATTTGTAAAATTTTGCGTTTGAAGTACAAACTTAAAGATATTACCGATATGTTTTACCAACAT
>CAILMK010000721.1 GCA_903835275.1 uncultured bacterium
ATTTAATTAGTAATTGTGTTTGGTAAAAGTGAAGGTGTTTTCAATGTGGATTTTCTCTGAGCCCATGCATAACATTGCGGAACAATGAATAATGCTGCAATGGTGGAAGCGATTAATCCTCCTATTACCGCACGTCCCAATGGAGCGGTCTGGTCACCTGCTTCGCCGAGTCCGCTTGCCATAGGGATCATGCCGGCTATCATCGCAAGGCTGGTCATCAGGATAGGGCGTAAGCGTATGGATGCGCTTACTGTAGCGGCACGCACAACATCGTTATTATATTCAAAGCGCAGTTTCTCTGCATTCGTAACAATCAGGATGGCATTTGCTACCGATACGCCCGTGGACATAATGATGCCCATATACGATTGCAAATTCAGCGTAGCTCCTGTTAATAAAAGAATTATCAACGAGCCTAACAATACGGCCGGAATCGTAGATAAAATCACCAGTGATAATTTGAACGACTGGTAATTTGCCGCAAGGATCATAAAGATCATCAGGATGGCAAATAATAATCCCGATTGTAAACTCCCCATGGTATCGTTTAATAAAGTGGATGTACCTTTCACTTCTGCAATCATGCCTTTCGGTGGCGTGCCCAGTGATTTTACAGATGCGGTTACAGCATCGGTGGCACTTTGCAAATCCCTGTTGAAAATATTGGCACCTACAGTGATAAATCTGCGCGGACCACTGCGATCGTATTCTCCTGCAGCGGTGTCTACGCTGAGGGTTGCAACATCCCGTAATAATAAACTGGATACTCCCGGTTGTATAGGGATTTCTTTCAGCGATTCAATATTATCCATGGCATATTCCGGTACCTGTGCCTGCACCTGGTAGGTATAAGCAGTTTTTTCATCAAGCCATAAATTCTTTTCGGTAAACCTGCTCGAAGATGTTACGGCGGTTATTGATCGCGCTACATCAGAGGGATTCAATCCCAATTGTGCAACTTTAAGCCGGTCAAGCGTAATTTTAACTACCGGAAATTTCAATGGTTGCTGTATAATTACATCGCGAAGAAAAGTTATTTTTTTCATTGACGCCACTAACCTGTTCGCATACGTTTCGATTTGATTCATATCCTTCCCTGCAACGCGCACTTCAATTGGGGTTTGTGCACCCTGGCTCATGATCTTCTCAGTAAGGTCTATCGGTTCAAATGAAAGGCGGACGCTTGGCATTTTTTTGTGAATCGTTTCGCGCACCTTGTCTTCAAATTCATCCTTGTTCATTTTGAATTTTTCATCCAACTGGATTTGCAAGGTGGCTTCATGTGTGCCACTGTTGAAAATATAGATATTACTTGTTCCATAACTACTCGGAATGGATCCTATGTACGCAGAACTTATTTCAACATGCCCATCCGTAATATTATCCAGCATCGCCAGGGTTTGGTGTACCATTTCCTCCGTCCTCTCCAGCCTTGTGCCATCAGGTAAACGCAAACGCAATTGATATTGTCCGTTGTTGGATTTTGGAAGCAGGTCTTTCCCAATGAGTGTATATGCTCCACCAACGGCTACTAAAACAAGAGCAAGATAAATACTCACGTATGTTTTTCTGCGCGGCATCATGTGGTTTAGCATTTTCATGAAACGCATTTTTATCTTTTCGAAGAAATCGTTCTTTTTAGGCTCTTCCTTTTCCTTATCCAAATGATCAGAGATCTGGTCCATTTCATTTTCATCCAGCGCCATGCCTGCATGCGCGTGCAATTCCCCGTGATGATATTTGTACATTTCCTCATTGAGCAGCCAGTTGGAAATAACCGGTACCAGGCTTTGTGCAAGAAAATAAGAAATGATCATTGCGAATCCTATTGATAAGGATAGCGGCAGAAACAATGCGCGTGGTACTCCTGTCATTACAAATGAAGGGGCGAACACCGCAATAATACATAGTAGAATTAAAAGCAATGGGAAAGACACTTCAGTGCAGGCATCATATATTGCCTGCTTTTTATCCTTGCCCATTTCCAGATGCTGGTGAATATTTTCTATCGTGACCGTTGCCTGGTCAACCAGGATACCTATTGCAAGTGCAAGTCCACTCAAGGTCATTAAGTTTATACTTTGTCCTGCTAATTTTAAACATAGCACTGTTGAAATAATAGACAACGGTATTGTGATCACCACCACTACACAACTTCTCCAGTCACGAAGGAATAACAATACCATTAATCCTGTAAGTATCGCACCGATAATTCCTTCCGTTATCAAACTTTTTACAGCGTTGATCACAAAAACAGATTGGTCAAATTCGTATGAAATTTTTACATCCTCCGGCAGGAGGCTTTGCATTTCCGGAAGGGTAGCCTTGAGTTTTTGCACTACGTCCCATGTGGAGGCATCCGCAGTTTTTATAACCGGTATGTATAACGATCTTTTACCATTGACAAGGGCATATCCAACGGTAACGTCTGCCGCATCTTCCACTACACCGATATCCCGGATAGAAATGGAATTATTCGCATCGCTTTTCAATGGAATTGCACCGAAATCACCCACTTCTTTTTCAAGGGAATTGAGTGTTGTCATATACATAGTACTTCCTATACGGATGTTTCCTGACGGCGTCATGATATTGTTTTTAGCAATGCCATTTACTACTTCATCAGGAGTAAGATTATAACTCCGCATTTTATTCGGATCGATGTTAACGACCACCGTTCTCGAATTGGATCCAATGGGTGGTGGAGCTGAAAGTCCTGGCACAGATGCGAAAAGCGGTCGCACTTTTGTAATGGCAAGTTCATGTATTTCATCCAGCGTTTTTGTCGGACTACTGAATACTAATTCACCGACAGGTAAGGAAGAAGCATCGAACCTCACCACTGCAGGAGGCAAGGCTCCGGGCGGGAAAAATTTCAATGCACGATTCACCTGTAGCGCTACTTCGGCAGAGGCCTCTGCCATATCTGTATTTTCAAAAAATGTAAGTTTCAGAACTGTGAGTCCCTGCACATTTTTACTCGTGATATTTTTGATACCACCTACATAAAGGAATTGGTCCTGAAGCTGGGTGGCAAAAAATCCCTCCATTTGTTGTGGTGTCATTCCGCCGTATGATTCAATTACATATATGCTCGGAAGATTCAGTTTTGGAAATATATCTATTGAGATGGAATTTATTGCTAAAAATGAACTCAGGAATAATGCCGCGACTATCACTACGATAGCGATCGGCTTTTTCAATGAGGCTGATACTAGATTCATATATTGTTAGTCATTATAAATTAAGAAAAATGGAAAGGTCGCCGGTGGCGTTTGCTTTATATAAAAGCGCTTTCCATATATTATTGGTACTAATGGCAGCATCTGTTTCTGCGCGGTTAAGGTTGTAAAGCGCTTGTGCGAGATCTGCAATATCCGTGAGGCCGTTGTTGTACATCACGAGTTTTTGGGTGTAGCCGGCATTGGCTGCCAGCAATTGTACGGGAACTTCTTTAGATTGGAGTATGGCAAGATTAATATTTTTATCCGCCAGTGTTAACTGGTTTTGCAATTCCTGTTTAATGCCATCATATTCTTCCTTGTATGCTTCTGTTTTGAAATGTTCTGAAGCTGCAAGTGCATTGATGCGCGGAAAATCTGAAATGGTAAAGGTAAACGCCAAACCTATTGCATAATTATATCGCGTAAATGCACTGTTTCCTGCAAATGAATAATCGTTCTCCGCGCTTTTATCCGGGGAAAGTCCGCTGCCACGTTCCCAGGCTCCGCCCAAAACAGATATTTTAGGCATATAAGAGCGGTGAATATATTTTTCATTGGATACACTTATGTTTTCACGCGCCTCGAAAAATTTTAATTCGGGATTATTTTTTTCATCAATGGGTGTATTTAAAATAGCAGGAATATTTTGGGACAGGCTCAACGTATCCGGAATGAAATCATTGCTGTTGGAACCAATAAGATTTGCCAGTTGGTTTTGAGCATCATTTTCGCTTTTTTGAAAATCCATCAGCGAAAGTTTTGCCTTCGATACCTCCGCATTCGCGAAGCTGCTATCCACTCCGGGTTTCAATCCGTTTAAAACCGTTGCGCGAACCACATTTTTTATCGCGAGTGCCCGGGTTAAATATCTTTCCTGCGATATTCTTAATTTATAAATCGTCAGAAAATCAATATATGCAGCAGTGACTTTAACCAGTTGCTGGAATTTTTCATTTTCATAATCCGCATTTGCAGTTTGTAATTCTGCATTGGCAAGTTGTACTTTCGCTGCATGTTGCCCGAAAGTGATTGGCGTCCATTCCAGATATGCCATCCCAATATTTCCGTAAACAGGATTCGGATTGCCTGTGGCATTTATTGCTCCTGATATTGGAATTACAACGCCGCTTGGAAAATACGCACCTGCGAGTGAATTAGCAGTAGCGTAATCCATCTGTGCATGCAGCTTTACAGAAGGAAGGTATTCCAGTTTGGTAGCTGTTACCGATTTTTCGTAAGATTTTGAATAGAGTTTTTTTGCTCGGATCTCCGGATAATTATTTTCAGCCATTTTCAGGGCATCTTTCAATCCGATCGTTTTCACTTGTGCATGTGTTATGCATGCACAGAAGCAAAACAAAATAATCAGTGGTATTCTCAATACCTTGTATCGTATTATCATTGTACTTAAATTTTATATTCATTTGTCCTTTTCACGCTAAATATAGCGAAAAGGAATTTGTAAAAACATCTTTTTGTGTGTGAATAGTGTCTTTACGGGGATTCTTAAAATTTGGGATTTATTATTTTTCATCATGTGCAAGTATAACTGCAAAAAATGAACGTAAATAAAATTGAAAGGGGAAGAGAGGCTTGCTCGCCTCTTAGTTGATCAGACGAGAAGAGTACAATTCAGGATATGAATTGGTGCATTACCGCCGGGAATAATGCGATATACATTATATGTATGGGTTGCGTAATCTTCCTTTTCCATACCTTTAAGGCTGAAATAGAAATCAGGAAGTTCGGTACAATAGACCTTTAATGATAGATCGCTTTTGTCATTATTTACCGCCTGCATCCTTACCCTGGGAGGGAAAGAGGCTATCTGTTTTACGATAGGCTGATGTTGAACTGCAACATGAGCGGTTTCAGAAGGGGTGCGATGCTTTAAAAGAACAGAAGAGTTATCGTAAACAACAGTAAATAAGATCCTTAGGATAAAAATCCCGAGAAGCATGAAACTGTATTTTCGTATGGCTGACATTTAATAGAAGTCTATTATAGACAAAGTTATTACTAAATAGTTTAAA
>CAILMK010000722.1 GCA_903835275.1 uncultured bacterium
GTTTAGAAATAATTAGAATAATGCTATTTAACATAGCAGTCAGAGTCTCGCTAAGAGCTTTAAAGCGCGAATATTGGATGAAGCAGGAATCTGAAGCGATGGTAAAACGTGCCAATGAAACTTCAGAATTAAAAATAAAGGAAAAAGAACTTAAGATAGAAGAGCTCGCTAATAAGATCCATGAATTGCAGCGTAAGGTGGAACAAGGCTCCATGCAGGCACAGGGAGAAGCCCAGGAAATTGCACTTGAGGAAGCATTACGAAGCCTTTTTGTATATGATACCATTGAAGAAGTTGGCAAGGGAGTAAAAGGAGCCGATGTTGTTCAAATTGTAAAGAATCAATTCGGCAAGGAGTGCGGAAAAATATTATACGAAAGCAAACGAACTAAACTTTTCAACTACGAATGGGTAGATAAACTCAACAAAGACAATATTGCAGTAAACGCCAAAATATGCGTGATAGTCACCGAGACGATGCCTGCGGAAATAAAGAAAATCGGTCAACATAAAGGAGTATGGATATGCAGCTATTCTGATTTCAAAGGTCTGGCAATGGTTCTGCGGGAAAGCCTTGTTTTAATTTCTGAGGCGTATGCTTCCCAGACGGATAAGGGAGGAAAAATGCAAATGCTCTACGACTATTTAACAGGCAGTGAATTCAAGCAAATTACCCTGACAATGTTAGACGGATTTAACGCCCTCACCGATTCCTTAAACAAAGAAAGGCAATGGATGGAAAGGCAATGGAAAAGCAGGGAAAAACAGCTGTTGCAGCTACAGTTAAATACCCAGGGATTTTTAGGATCCATACAGGGAATTGCAGGAAGCACGATGCCGGAGATACAGGAATTGGGAGCTCCGGAATTCCTGCTGGAAGAAGGAGATGAAATGACTGATGATGAATAAATGGAAGTAGCGCCGCTCGCGCAAGTTTAGCGCAGCGTAACTTGTGTGAAAATAATAACGGAAGTCTCCGACTTCCACAACAAAAAATAAAATTATGAACAATATATACATCACCGGATTTATGGGCAGCGGAAAAAGCACTTTCGGTGCGGAACTCGCTAAAATACTTGGCTATTCATTTACCGACCTGGATACATCCATAGAGGAAAAAGCCGGAAAAAGCATCGCGGAAATTTTTGAAAAAGAAGGCGAAGAAGCTTTCCGCAAAATAGAGCAGGACGCCCTCAAAGAAACTGAAAAGCTCAAGGATCATGTTATATCTACCGGTGGTGGCACTCCCTGCTTTTTCGATAATATGACATGGATGAATGCCCACGGAAAAACCGTTTATATAAAACTCTTCGATTCGGAATTATACAAGCGCCTCAGTGATGACAACAAGGAAAGACCTTTGCTGAAAGATATAGATGATGAAGAACTACGTGGCTTTATTTACAAAACCCTGCGCCAGCGCGCCCTTTATTATCACCAGGCACAAATCATCATAGACGGTACACAAATGAGCGCAGAGCTTTTAGCAGAAAAGTTGAAGGGGTAACGTTTAAATACTAAATCCTAATATCTAAAAAATTGAAAACCATCATTAAGCTTATTTGTATAGTTGCCATTTGTTGGGGTTTGTCCTCCTGCGAGCAAAAAAACAAAGAGAAAGTAGCGGATATTAAAAAAGATACCACGGACAAAAATATCATCCACGAAGATTTCAGATTTGCGATGGTAAATACTGAAAAATCTGTTCTCTTAGAGGGAGAAGCATATGCAGCACAGATTTACCTCGGATCGTATAATTCTCATCTGAATCCTCAGATTGAAGTAAACGGCAAGGATCTTGAGGTAAAGGATGGTTCTGCAATCTTCAAAGCAATTGCTACAGGTACCGGAATAAAGGAATTTAAGGGATCTATCACTTTACATGAAAACGGAGTAGTTAAGAAATTTCCATTCAAAAGTTCCTATCAGGTAGTAGCCGGAACATTCGAGGTTACCTGTAAAACTATGGATGTATTATATTCTGGGATTGAAAATCCCATCTCCGTAAGAGTGCCGGGGTATGCTCCTGACAGAATTATTATTTCATTTACCGGATTTAGAAATTGGAAAGGATCTAAAGGAGAATTTATGGCTATGCCAATTGACAATAAAAATATACTAGAGGCAACTGTTAATATTGCTGTTAAAACCAATGATGGACAAGTAAAACCTATAGGGAAGAAAACTTTTCGCATCAAGCAACTTCCAAAACCAAATGTCCAGATTGGTACCCTTTCCGGTGGACCGACTAATTATATCCAGCTCGGTTTGCAGAAGGAAATTCTGGCCAATCCTGAAAATTTTGTAGTTGAAGGATTAA
>CAILMK010000723.1 GCA_903835275.1 uncultured bacterium
CGATGAATTAAAAAAAGGCGCCTATATACTTTCTGATTTTGAGAATAATAATACTGATTTAATATTAATTTCAAGCGGATCTGAAGTAAGTTTGATTGTTGAAGCAAAGGAACAACTGATGAAGAAAAATATTTCTGTACGCCTGGTATCCATGCCGAGTTGGGAATTATTCGAATCCCAAACTGAAGAATACCGCAATTCTGTCTTTCCATCAACTGTAAAAAACAGAATTGCCGTGGAAGCTGGAATTTCACAGGGATGGCATCGATATATCGGTGAAAACGGTGATATAATAAGTATTGAAAGATTTGGAGCTTCCGCACCGGGTGAAGTTATGATGAAGGAATTTGGATTCACTTCTGAAAATATTTGTAAACATGCCCTTGCCCTGTTGAAAAAAAATAAACATGATTAATTCCGATATTAAAAATCAAGACAGTTCCATGAAAATTGGAATCGCAGCAGATCATGGAGGATTTGAACTGAAACAATTTCTGTCTGGAAAACTTCGCGAATCCGGATATGAAGTAATTGATTTTGGAAATAAAGTTTTGAATCCTGATGATGATTTTCCGGATTATGTGGTACCTCTTGCTCAGGCGATAATAAAAAAAGATGTACATCGCGGCATAGCCGTTTGCGGAAGTGGAGTGGGTGCATGTATTATTGCAAATAAACTTCCGGGCATCAGGGCATGTCTAATCAACGAAAAATTTTCGGCGCACCAGGGAGTTGAAGACGATGACATGAATATGATTTGCCTTGGTGGCAGAGTGATAGATTATTCCCTTGCGTGGGAATTGGCATCTGTTTTTCTTAATGCAAAATTTATTGATGTGGAAAGACACGTGCGGAGATTGGAAAAAGTTAGACAACTTGAAAAATAATAATAGTAAAATAAACAGAATGATAGTAAGTCCCCAAGCAGGCAAGCCGGCAGAACCACAAATGCTGGTTGATATTCCAAAACTTGTAACATCATATTATACCGGCATACCCGATCCTTCTGTAAAAGAACAACTGGTTTCTTTTGGAACATCAGGCCACCGTGGCTCTTCATTCAATAACACATTTAATGAAAGGCATATTCTTGCCATTACGCAGGCAATATGTATTTACAGGGAGGGGCAAAAAATAGAAGGCCCGCTTTTTCTTGGATTCGATACACACGCTCTTTCCGCACCTGCATTTGCAACCACCATGGAAGTTTTGGCAGCTAACGGTGTGGATGTTATGATCGCTGAAGGAAATGAATATACACCAACACCTGTAATCTCCCATGCTATTTTAAAATACAATCATGGACGTAAATCAGGTTTAGCGGACGGCATAGTCATCACTCCTTCTCACAATCCCCCGGGCGATGGCGGCTTTAAATATAATCCACCTAATGGGGGCCCTGCAGGAACAGAGGTTACCAACTGGATCGAATCAAAAGCAAATGAATTTTTAAAAAATGATCTGAAAAGTATCAGGAGAATTACACTTGAAAAAGCACTCTCCGCATCAACAACCCATCATCACGACTACATAAATACCTACGTCAATGACCTTGGAAATATCATTGATATGAACATTATACGCAATTCAAAAATACGGATTGGAGTGGATCCCCTCGGTGGCGCAGGCGTACATTACTGGGAACCTATTGCAAGTCAATACCGTTTGGATATGTCTATTGTAAATAAAATAGTTGATCCGACCTTTAGTTTCATGACAGTGGACTGGGATGGGCAGATCCGCATGGATCCATCTTCACCTTATGCAATGCAACGATTGATTGGAATGAAAGATAATTTTGATATTTCCTTTGCCTGCGATACAGACCATGACCGTCATGGTATAGTAAGTAAAAGTTCGGGATTATTGAACCCAAATCATTATCTATCCGCAGCCGTTTCTTATCTTTTGCAAAATCGTCCTGAATGGACGAAAACATCTGCAGTTGGAAAGACCGTTGTCACTACTCAACTGATAGATCGTATTGCATCCGGCTTGGGCAGAAATGCTTATAATGTCCCTGTTGGTTTTAAATGGTTCGTGGACGGCTTGATTGATTCCTCCTTATGTTTTGGCGGAGAAGAAAGTGCGGGTGCCACTTTTTCAAGAATGGATGGAAGTGTATGGACTACCGATAAAGATGGTTTTGTTCCTGCGCTTCTTGCAGCTGAAATGACTGCAAAAACAGGCAATGATCCCGGCATCATTTACAAAGAACTCACTGAAAAATTCGGTGAGCCTTTTTATGACCGTGTAGAAGCAAAGGCCACTCCTGAACAAAAGGAAAAGCTAAAAAA
>CAILMK010000724.1 GCA_903835275.1 uncultured bacterium
AGTTTGCATTGGAAACCCTTTGCGAAGTATATTTTAAGGATGGTCTTGTGGCAGGTTCCGGTGGAATGAAAATTGCCCACAAATACGGACAGTGGTTTTCCAAAGGTGAAAGCCAGATGCATGACTGCGGGATTGTTTTCTTCGGAGGGCAACCTTATTTGCTTGGAGTGATGACCAAAGGCAAAAATGTATACACCCTTGCCGAAGTGATCCAGGGCATTGCTGATATTGTATATCAAAATATGCAGAAGGCCTCATAATCCCTGACAAGAATTAAACAGTTACCTTTGCAGCTTCTATCAAGAAGCTGTTTTTTATGGACCAGAAGCAAAAGATTTACGGAATACACCCTGTTAAGGAGGCATTGGATGAGGGCACGCCGATCAATAAAGTTTATATCCAGAAGGATATTCACAATGAGCGCATTGGGGAGATCATTGAATTATTAAAAAAATACAAGGTGCCATTCCAGTTTGTCCCGAGGGAAAAGCTGAACCGCCTCACTTCCAAGGTGCACCAGGGTATCATAGCCCTTACATCCCCGGTGGATTTTGAAAGCATAGAACAGGTGCTTCCCGGTATTTTTGAAACCGGTGAAACTCCATTGATAGCCATCCTTGATGGAATTACTGATGTGCGTAATTTCGGCGCCATTGCTCGAAGTGCAGAGTGTTTCGGAGTGCAGGCGCTTGTGGTTCCTTCTTCGGGTTCAGCCATGCTGAATGCTGATGCACTTAAAACATCCGCAGGAGCCCTTGGGAAAATACACCTTTGCAGGGAGATGAATTTTAATAACAGCATCAAGATGATCAAGGATTCCGGATTGCAGCTAATTGCCTGCACCGAGAAAGCTACCAAAACCATTTCCGAGATAAACTTTTCCGTCCCTACAGCCATAGTAATGGGAGCGGAGGGCGAAGGAATATTTCCTGCCCTGCTCGCCATGTGTGATGACCAGGTGAAGATCCCAATGCAGGGCAAGATACAATCCCTGAATGTATCCGTAGCAGCGGGGATCATATTCTATGAGGCGAGAAGGGCAAAATAAATTTATTTGCCTGCCTTTTATTGATTAGGAACTAAATAAATGGGAACTTTGCAGCTCTTTAAATACTACAGGAAAAATCCTTCGTAGCCCCCTAAGGCCTTGAAGGTTTGGAACATAGAAAAGCAATAAGATTTATGCAATTACTGGACGGAAAAGCACTTTCACAAAAGATCAAATTACAGATAAAGGAAGATGTTGCTAAAAGGGCAGCTTCCGGTGGAATCATCCCGCATTTGTGTGCAATTCTTGTCGGAAATGATCCTGCCAGTGAAACATACGTCAGGAATAAGATTTTATCCTGCGAGGAAATAGGCTACAAGTCCACCATGTTCCGCTACGATACTTCCATTACAGAGGAAGAACTCCTGGCAAAAATAGAAGAAATAAATAATGACGAAAGCATCCATGGCTTGCTGGTTCAACTTCCATTGCCAAAACATATTGATGTAAGCAAGGTGGTTGAAAAGGTTGATTACCGCAAGGACGTAGATGGTTTCCACCCGATGAACATAGGCAGGATGGCCAAAAATATGCCTTGTGCGCTTCCGGCAACTCCGTACGGAATATTGAAGATACTGGAAGAGTACAAGATAGAAACCAAGGGCAAAAATTGTGTGGTAGTAGGCAGAAGCCAGATCGTTGGTTCGCCCATCAGTATATTGATGAGCAGGCCGGGTTATCCCGGCAATGCCACTGTAACCGTTTGTCACAGCCATACCAAAGACCTTGCGTCCTTTACCCGTGAGGCTGATATTATCATTGCCGCAGTTGGTGTTCCGGAACTTATTAAGGAAAATATGGTTAAAGAGGGAGCAGTGATCATAGATGTTGGTATGAACCGTATTGAAGATGCTACCCGTAAAAGTGGCTTTCGTCTGGTGGGTGATGTTGCCTTTGATGAAGTGAAGGATAAATGTTCTTTCATTACGCCCGTTCCAGGGGGTGTAGGTCCAATGACCATAGCCTGTTTATTATTAAATACACTTCAGGCAGCTTCCTGATAAAATAATGGCACAAACTTTAACACATACTGAAACTGATCGTAGCCGCGTAAAGGATGGTTCATCCCTGCCGGTGATGGAAGCATTTTATACCATACAAGGGGAAGGCGTGCACACAGGAAGGGCAGCGTATTTCATCCGTCTTGCCGGTTGCGATGTGGGTTGTGTATGGTGCGATGTCAAGGATTCCTGGGAAGAAGAGAAGCATCCTGTGCTGAGTATTGAAGAAATAGTTGATGCAGCAACAAAATATCCGGGTCGCCTGGCCGTCATTACAGGAGGGGAGCCGCTGATGCATAATTTGGATAAACTGACTGATGCACTTTCTGCGGAAGGATTTGAAATAAATATTGAAACATCCGGCGCGCATCCATTGAGTGGGGAGTTTGACTGGATTTGTCTTTCACCAAAGAAGTTTAAGCAGCCATTGAAAGATGTTTATCTACTTGCAAATGAATTAAAGGTGATCATCTTTAATAAGTTTGATTTTTTATGGGCGCAGGAGCAAGCCTCATTTGTAAATGAAGATTGCGTTTTACTACTGCAACCCGAATGGGGCAAACGTGACGAAATGCTTCCATTGATTATTGATTACGTAAAGAATAATCCGCAATGGAAAATAAGTTTACAGACACATAAATGGATGGATATTCCTTAGCCCCCTAACCCCCTGAAGGGGGAAGCGCTTCGCGCAATTAGTGGTTAGATGAAGTCCCCGGTTGCTGAGCTTGTCGAAGCATAAGGGTTCGCCGCTGCGAATAGGGGCTGAGTTATTTAGAGTTTAGATATTAGAATTTAGAGTTTATTTTTTTAGAATTTATAAATTATGACCGATTTCATTAGTATATATGCCGAGCAGACGCCCAATCCTGAAACGCTGAAATTTGTAGCGAACAAGGATCTTGCCAAGGGTGCAACATTTGATTTTCCCAACAAGGAAGAAGCACAACGTTCTGAACTGGCGAAAGCTCTTTTTGAATTTGAATTTGTAAAAGGTGTTTTCATCAGTTCCAATTTTGTGACGATCACTAAACCCGAGGAATGGAAATGGATACAGATCATCCCTAAGATGCGCGTTTTCCTGAAGGAATATATTGAAGCGGGGAAAGAAGTCGTTTCCAATGAAATGCTCAGCGAAGTTCCATCTTTCTCTCATGACGATGGAGATTCTGAAATAGTACGCAAAATAAAAGACCTCCTCGGCCAAAGCGTGCGTCCCGTAGTGGAAATGGACGGCGGTGCCATTGATTTCAAATCATATGATGATGGAATTGTTACCCTAAGTCTTCGCGGTTCATGTAGTGGATGTCCTTCCTCTATGGTCACCCTGAAAGGTGGCATTGAAGGTCTCCTCAAGCGCATGATCCCTGAAGTAAAGGAAGTAGTAGCAGAAGCATTATGATTTAAGATTTACGATTTACGATTTTGGATTGAAAGGCTTCGCCAAAGATAAATAGTAGGGTCACGATATATCGTGACCTTTTTTTGTTTTTGTAGAGACAGATCGG
>CAILMK010000725.1 GCA_903835275.1 uncultured bacterium
ATTTCATGCCTTTAGGCATGAAATCAGGCGGAGGGAGAAGCAAAACACTTTGATTAACTATTAGGATTTCGCCCTTCCAGGGCTTCAAATTCCATTTTTACAAACCCCAATACAAGTGTCCACACTATAGGGGCTACAAAAATGCCACCCCTACGGAGTGGAGCTCGACTTTTACATTTATTATTCAATCCGCCGCCGCGGACATTATTTAATATTTCCTCTATGTTCATAAACCTCTGCGCCTTCTGCGGTAAAAATCAACGAATTATTGATTTCAAGTTGTTCCTGTTTGCGTAATTTTGGCACGCCTTTGGCGGCAAATTCAATCGATGTATAAGAAACTACCATTAATCCTCTTGCCTTTTGTTTGCTTATTGTGCTTTCAGTCTTTGGCTCAAAAAAGTATTGAGATTCAGTCTTATAACGTAATAGATACCGTTGGTCCCTATAAAAGTTCCCTGCACTTGGTAGCCTTTAGTCCCGATGCAAAATATGTGGCGGGCAGCGGAGAAGATAATAATATCATTATCTGGCGTGCCGATTCCAACCACGTCTTCAGGACACTGAAAGGCCATAAAGGAAGGATAAACGGAATATGCTATAGTAATAACGGCAAATACCTGGCAAGCGCCTCCTCGGATGGAACTGTGATCGTCTGGGATATTATTAAGAACAAGGTCTTGAAATCCTACGTACCGGAAGGTACCGGCGGAGCCAAAGGTAAAAAAGTCAATTTTGTCGTTTTTGGAAAAGATGATAAGGATATACTCTTTGGTGGCGATAATAACAATATCACCAAGGTACGCGATCCGATGATTGGAGGTAATATAACCCAGATAGCCTCTACTGCGGAGAGTATCACCACAGGAATATGTAGCCCTGACCGCAAATGGTTTGCTTTTAGCAGCGGCACACTGATCTACCTGCTTAATCTTGGAAATAACGAACTGAAAGTTATTGCCGGAAGCAGTGATAATGTTACATCACTGGCATTTAGTCCTGATAACAAGATACTTGCATCAAAATGCAGGGACCGTTACATAGAGTTCTGGAATCTAGTTACTTCTATAAAGGTAAAATCCATCAAGCCTGAATACGACGAAAGGGCTCCGGATGATGCCCGTATCCAGTTTTCCCCGGATGGGAAATACTTATGTATGGGTAGCATGGACAATTCTCCCCAAATGTGGGATATGGATGATTACAAACTATTGTACAAGCTCAAGGGACACAGTGGCCCTGTCCCTGATATTGATTTCAGCCGGGACGGAAGATTAGTAGCGTCGGCAAGTCATGATTCCACGATACGGATATGGTATCTTGCTGAAGCTGTTCTTATTGCAGAAGAAAATAAAAAATTCGCCAATGATAGCCTGACCAAGTTAAGGCGGCTGAAAAAGGGGCTTACCGATTCCAACCAGCTTGAATCTGAACTGACCTATACCAATGGAAGTATACCGCTTACGCTGAACGGAAGGAAGGTAAATGCCTCGCATCCGGTGGAGGTGCACAGCAAAAACATCAGTTTATATGTTTGGGATGACGACCAGGTGGACGGGGATATCATTTCTTTGAACTTTAACGGGCAGTGGGTCCTCAATGCCTACAAGCTCACTAAAAAGAAGAAGGTGGTAAATGTTACCCTTAATGAGAACGGCAACAACTTCCTTTTGTTATATGCTCACAATGAAGGAGATACTCCGCCAAACACCGCCGGAGTTTCCATTTATGACGGTATAAAGGAAACGCGTTTGATCATGAAATCCGACCTGAAATCCTGTGATGCCGTGAGGCTTAAATTGAAGTAGCAGTAAAATAATTGGCATTATTATCTGTATTTCAAGAATTGGCATTACTTTTGCAAAAGTTTTTAAAATTTTAAATTCTTACAAAATGAAGAACATTATCAAATCCCTGTTCGTAGCTATGATCGCTATGTCTGTATCTTTCGCTTATGCTCAAGGCCCTGCAAAGGCTACTGACAAAGCTGCTCCTGCTAAGGAAGCAAAAATGGAAAAGAAAGCTGACAAGAAAGCTGCTAAGGCAGACAAGAAAGAAGCTAAAGCTGACAAGAAAGAAGCTAAGGCTGACAACAAGAAAAACCCTAAGTAATTTTTGCGGTTTAAAGAGAAATGGCTCGTGCAAAGTTTTGCACGAGCCTTTTTTTTTGCAGGATTTTGTAAGTTTGAAAAAAATGCGCTTCCAGCCAAGCAAAATCCTATGTATGCCCTGACGATTCGGAATTAAACTCTTGATTCTTGCAATGCTCTTCAGCCTTGGAACGGGGGTAACTACCTTGAGTGCAAGTGTCCGTTCTGATGCATTGATAGGCACATGGGAAAATAGCACAGGACATATACGCGTGGAAATTTATAAGAAAGGACATTTATTCTATGGCACGCTGGTCTGGCTCAAGAACCCTTATCACAACGGAAAACCCAAAACCGACTGGAAAAACCCGGATCCTGCCTTGCGGAACAGGCAGGTTATTGGGCTGGTGATCATCCGCGGGTTTATGTACGAAGGCAATTATATCTGGGATAACGGGAAAGTTTACGATCCCGACAGCGGGAATGATTATTCATGCAAATTACAGTTAATCAATAAAAACAGCCTTGAAGTAAGGGGTTTTATCGGTATTACATTTATTGGCAGGACAGAAGTCTGGACCAGAGTATCAAAGTAGCAGGCTGTATCTACCGAAAAGCAATTTTATTATTGTGCATAAGTATTGGGTTTTTATGCCTGAATTGCCCATTTCAAAAACAATTGTTTTTCATAAAATAATATTACATTTGTCCGCAACTAAACATTTAAAATTATGTATAATAAAAGTGGTTCTACGAGAATTTTAGTGGAAAAAGGGTCAGTTTACCATAATGAAA
>CAILMK010000726.1 GCA_903835275.1 uncultured bacterium
AATAATTGATCGAAGAGGTAGATGTCTATATTTCCGAATTGGTCTTGAAGGGTGTTTTTCATAATTGTTGATTTTTTTTGGGCGTCCGCTGCGGCGGATCCATTCGCCCCTACATTCGTTGTTTTCTATCGGATGGACCTTGATCTATCCTTTAATCTATAAACTGCTTTTAATCCGCTCCAGGTTTCATCAACTGCGCAGACTTTTACGTCCACCAGTCCGCAATCAAGAATCGCATTGCGGATAATATTTTCATCGAGGTCAGTAGGTTTCCTCGAACTTTTCTTCGGCCAGGAAAGCCATATCATTCCGTCTTTTTTAATTTGCTTTTTTACGGATTCCAGTTTTTTTAATAATTCATTTTGTGAATCCAGAAACCAATGTATCAAATCCAGTTCTGAAGATGATTTTTTTACAAATAAAATATCTTCAGGACGATCGCCTAGCAGTTCAAGATAATTTTCTGGGGCATTAATGACAAAAACTTTCATGCCCGATTTGTAGCCGAGCTTTTTTATCAATGGTGTACCTGAGTAGCCTGCTGTCATTTCTATATTTAACCATCAGTTGTCATCCCCCTGCCCCCTTCAAAAGGGGGATCGCACTGCCTTGGGCTTGGTGCTGTTTGCGCGGAGCGCAACTCCTCCCCTGTTTTTAGGGGAGGTGCCTGAAAGGCGGAGGGGTTTTAATACCCAAATATTTCTTTCAAAGGCAATTCCTGTACCCTGCCGAATTTTTCCAGGTCTTCTGTTTTAATTTTATCATGGGAACCAATCACGCAGTAAGAATAAAATTTGTTCTTATAATTTTCCTCGTAGAATTTCTGAACGTCGGCGTATTTCATCTTTCCGAGGGATTCATAAATATCCTTGCGCATATCATGATCCACTCCCATTTTTTGCGCATTATCATAATTATAAATAATCCCCATCTTCAGCACTCGGTCTGTTTCAATTTGATTTCTTAATGAAAGGCGCGCATCTTCAAAAGATTTTTCGGACTTCGGCATATTATTCAGCAAATCATTCATTGCCGGAACTGCATCATTCAGCTTGTCTGCCTGGGTTCCTATATAAGCAACGATGTAATATGGATCCGCTTTTTTGGATGGAACTATGTAGCGCGAATAACATGAATAAGCCAGCGCTTTACTTTCGCGGATATTCTGGAAAACAATGGATGACATACCTCCGCCGAAATATTCATTGAATAATGAAATCTCGGGTTGCAAAGCCGCATCGTATTTACCTGACCTGTTTTGCCATAAAATCTCTGCCTGCACCATATCGTAATTTGTGAAGTAAACGATGTTCTCTGTATTTTCCTGGCGTTTGAATTTTATCGCTTTCGGATATGGAGTTAAAGTTGCAGGGACTATATGTAATGCTGAAATTGATTTATTTAATTCATCTTTTCCCTTGGGACCGTAATAATAAATCTTGTGTTCGTACGATGTTAATTTGTGAATGTAATTATTTACCAGCTCATCGGCCTTGAGGGCTTTCATCTCATCCGTACTCAATACATGGGTAAAGGGATTATCCTTTCCATACATGGCATAGTTATTCATTGCCACGCGCAGGATAGTGGCTTTGTTCAGTTTCGCATCCTCGCGTGATTTCAAAGTTTGTTGCACCCATTCATTCAATGCTTCCTGGTCCGGATTTGCATTAGCTAGCAAATTTTCAAAAAACTTTACCGATGCGTCAAAGTTTTCTTCAAGCCCTGTAAGTGTCACAGTTGTTCTATCGTCACTCGTGTTGATACTGAAATTGCAGGCAAGTTTGTAAAACTGCTGGCTCACTTGCTGGGATGTTAATTTATCCGTTCCAAGATATTGCAATAAATTTACAGCCACAGGCAATTTCAAATCATTGTTTTTCCCCATGTCAAAAACGTATGTAAGGTTGAATAAACCATTCTCCGTATTTTTTATGCTGAGGATCTGAATTCCGTTATCCGATTTAAAAGAAGTAATATCTTTTTTATAATCCAGGAAAACAGGCTTGACATCTTCCGCTTTCATTTCACTGATCTTAACAAGAAAACCAGAACGGTCCGTGCGGTTAACAGTCACCGGCGTAATGTGTGGCTTCTTCACTTTCACAACACTATTCTCCTTACCGGTTTTTTTATAAACGATCACATAATCCTGGGTGTAATATTTATTTGCAAAATCAATAATATCCTGCTTGGTGATCTTTTGCAATTCCGAAATATAATTTACATATTTCCCCCAGTCGCATCCGGTGACAAAAGCATCCAGCATATCATATCCCCTTGCAGTATTATCATCACCACGCTGTATAGTGCGGACCTTTTCATTCGCAATAATGGATGCGATGAGGTCATCGTCAAAATCTCCTTTTTTCAATTTATCCAATTGCGCCATCAGCAAATCCTTTACCTCATCCAGGCTCTGTCCTTTCTTTGCGCTGCCGGAAAGATATTGTACTCCGTAATCCTTCATCTGGTCCACAGTAGAATTGGCACGCAATGCTTTTTGCTTCTTAACAATATTCAAATCTATAAGGCCCGCTTTGGAATTGGATAGAATATTATCCACCAATCTTGCCATCACTGCATCATGAGTATTGGCACCCGGCAAACGATAAGCAATATTTACATTTTCCGCTTCAGGACCGAAAACAGTGAATTCCTGTGGAGTCGTTCTTACCGGCTCAGGTTTGAACGTAAATGATGGAACGGGTTTTGTTTTTGCATACGAAAAACTTTTATCAATGAGTTTTATCAACTGGTCGGGATCAAAATCACCCGCCATAATGATTGCCATATTATTAGGCACATACCATGTGTTGTAATAATTCCTGATTTTTTTCAGAGACGGATTTTTTAAATGCTCCACAGTACCAATAGTAGTTTGAGTACCGTAGGTGTGATTATTAAACAATGCGGCTAGAATTTTTTCTTCCACTTTATTGGCATCACGATCCAGGGAAATATTTTTTTCCTCATAAACAGCCTCGAGTTCTGTATGGAATAAACGCAATACCGGATTACGAAAACGTTCACTTTCTATCGCCAGCCACTGCGGAATGCGATTGGAAGGAATATCATTTACATATACGGTTTCCTCCACGGAAGTAAATGCATTAGTGCCTTTTGCTCCCATATTCTGCACCATTTTATCATATTCATTCGCGATGGCATATTTAGCTGCTTCACCGGAAAACGAGTCAATCATTTTATAAATTTCCACACGCTTTGCATCATCGGTGGTATGATTGTACTGCTCATAAAGCTCATCGATTTTATCGAGATAAACTTTTTCTTTTTCAAAATCCTTGGTGCCGAATTTATCAGTCCCTTTGAAAAGCATGTGCTCCAGGTAATGCGCCAGTCCGGTATTATCAGAAGGATCGTTTTTACTGCCCGCTTTTGTAGCGATGAACGTTTGTATACGCGGTGTATTGTTATTCGGTGAAAGCATTACCGTCAGTCCGTTCTTTAAAGTATAAATACGGACTTTCAATGGATCATTATCCAGTGTTTTGTAGGTGTACTTTCCATCAGGCGATTTTTTGGCGACCCATTGGTACGTATTCTGGGCGGGTAGTGTAGAGCTTACGATCATAAATAAGAGAGATAATATAAACAATTTCATTTGGTGAGAATTTGAATACGAATTTACCGAAGAGAATTCAGAATACAGAAGATGGGATAAAGAATTTGGGACGGACCACCCCGCCCTAAAGGGC
>CAILMK010000727.1 GCA_903835275.1 uncultured bacterium
ATTCTGCGAGCGGACGCTCGCAGGAGCGAAGAAGACATTGTACGTAGCTTTGGTCTGGAACCTCGGGAAAGCTTAGAAAATTAATAGAATAATGTTTATCTATTAATTATGATCTTCCCATGCTCTGTAGCTTTCCCAATTTGGAGATCATATAAATATACTCCGTCAGGTAAGGATTCTTTTTGAAAATCTATTGAAATAATATTCTCTCCACCGGTAGTTTTAATTGTTGTTTTTGAATAAACTGATTTGCCTGAAAGATTAAATATTTGCAGGGATGCAGTACTTTGCCCCGGTGAAATGAAACTGAAATTTACTTGTGATCCGGATGGATTGGGGTATACTTTGCAAATAGCATTTGTTCTCTCTTCCTGATTTACACTCAGGAAAAGAGTATCGTAATAGTAACGGTCATCCCTGTAAATATATTTATTTGCATGATCCAGACTCCAAAGATGCGTCAACCTGTTGTCTCCGTCATACACGTAGAAATAATCAACCCAGTTTGCCGTGTAATTTCCGTTATACATCCTGTGATCGCTGAGCAATCCGTTGGAATTATAAAAGAATGAATCTATTTTATTTAAGAAAAAATGGGGACTATAATTAATGCTATATGAGTAATTCACATGTCTTACTATTTGTTGCGAGGCATTATACATGAACGAATCATTAATATGATTTTCTATTGAATAAGTTCCAGATGTATTGTAGTTGAGATATATTTTCGTAAGCAAGTTATTGAAAGTATCAAATTGGTAGTCATACCTGATCCAGTATTCCCATACATTATTGGTAAATTTACTGCTATCCTGCCAATAATATGCGAGGGTATCCTTGCCATGCATTTTCAGTGTGATAAGTGTGAGGCTTGTTCCACCATACCCTCCCAGGGATAAATAAATTTGTTTAGCAGAATCATTTGTAAATAAACTGGAGCCACATCCCCTGGAATCCTATGAACTTCCATTCCACAGATATTGGCAGCTGCCTATAAGTCTGCCGTTTTGTTTTACTGTGTACTGGTATTTGTAATCATTAGCCCCATAGGATTTAATGAGAAATCCATATGTGAAACCCGAATCAGTAAATGGCCTTTCGCTGCCGGTTTCAAACCAGCTGCTGCTTGATGCTATCCATTTTTCATCAATAGCATAAAACTCCCTTTTATTGGCGCCCCTGTATCTCCTCCAGCTATAAGCGGGGACATCTATACCGTTAACGCTATCCCTCGTGAAAGTCAGATTGCGTACAGACGTATCAGTGGGGTTTTGAATGACATAATTAATCTGCAGTTTGAAAAACACTTTTCTTGAAGTATCGTAAGTATAGCCATACGAAGTGGTATCGCCGGTTTTGAAATTGATCTTTGTGATGCTCTTTGAAATGATCCAGCTTTTGAATCGTGCGGTATCTGTCCTGTAAACGTATTGGATAGTTATCGTCAGCGAATCATTATAACCGAATGAATCATTCTCATAAGGGATGAAGTTTCCCGTTTTTGGATTCATCAGGAAATAATCGGCAGACTTCATATTCGCCTTGTTGTCGTACGTGTAATGAGTGGAATCCCTGTATTTATATAAATAACGATCCAGGTGAGATTCGGCAACTTTAACACCTGTAGTTTTTGCATTGGCAAGAAATACAAAAAGCACCGTTGCCAAGCTAAGGATGGTTGATTTTAATGGCATAATTTTAAATTTACAATAGCAAATGTACAATTTAAAAGTGAATTGTATTTAATTGATATTGTTAAAAAAGTGATAGGGAAATATAATGATAAAATCGAAATCAGGAACGAATCATTTGAGCTGTCCCCCTCTATTAAAGGAGAGGGGCTAAGGGAGAGGTATTGTCATTTCTACGAGCGGACGCTCGCGGCAGCGGATATTTATTCTGAATTCTGTCTACTGTATTCTGACCCTTCAATTTTCAAGCACCTTCAAAAGATATTCACCGTATCCGCTTTTCTTTAATGGATCTGCTAGGGAAGATAATTGCTGTGCGTTGATGAATCCCTGGCGGTAGGCTACTTCTTCAATGCAGCCAATCTTCCAGCCCTGGCGCTGTTCTATTACCTGTACAAACTGCGATGCCTGCATCAGTGATTCAAACGTACCTGTATCCAGCCATGCAGTGCCGCGTGATAATATCTGCACCTTGAGTTTCTTTTCTGCAAGATATACCTTGTTCACATCAGTAATTTCATATTCGCCGCGCGCCGAAGGTTTCAGGTCCTTTGCAATCTGCACCACGGAATTATCATAGAAGTATAATCCCGGTACGGCATAATTGCTTTTAGGCTGCTTTGGTTTTTCCTCGATGCTGAGGGCATTATAATTGGAATCGAATTCGACTACGCCGTAACGTTCAGGATCGGAAACATGATACGCGAATATAATACCTCCTTCGGGCTTCATACACTGGTTGAGGGAAACCTGCAGATCTGAACCGAAAAAGATGTTATCACCAAGAACCAGAGCCACATCATCATTGCCAATGAATGATTCACCGATCACGAAAGCCTGCGCCAATCCATTGGGAAGAGGCTGTTCTGCATAAGAAAATTCACACCCTATATCCTTGCCATCGCCTAGCAAGCGTTTGAAATGCGGCAAATCCACCGGAGTGGAAATGATCAGGATTTCCCGGATGCCTGCCATCATCAGAACGGATAGCGGATAATAGATCATAGGTTTATCGTACACAGGCATAAGTTGTTTGCTCATAGCCAGTGTAATAGGATGAAGACGGGTTCCGGAGCCCCCTGCGAGTATAATGCCTTTCATGGCTTCGAAATTACTGAAAATACGGTTATTAAGGAAACTCAGGAGTGAGGGGCAAGTAGTAAGGAATAAGTAAAACATTAGATGAGCCATGATGCAGAAGGCATCAAACGTTTATAGTAAATAAAGAAACGATTGAGTTACTCCCCTCTCCATGTGGAGAGGGGTCAGGGGGTGAGGTCAAAAAGTCAGCGTAATCGTCTGGTCGTTGTTAGCTGTGATAGTAACCTGTGTAAGTTTTGCTGTGCTGTAAATGGCATTGCCGTCTTTATCATCACCTTCGCCCCTGAGAAAGTAATTGCCGGGAACTTGTTCCCCCATATCTACATTTGCTGATATATTGGTGGTGGTGACACTCTTTAAAGAAGAGCCGTTTTCATTCAGGAGATCGACCTTCCAATAGGCAGGACTGATAGTCTGTTGGGAGTGGATGGCAACATACAAATGTCAGGTGGATTTGGTAGCGGCTGTCTTGGAGCATGACCATCCTGTTAATGCCACCAGGCTGAAAAACAGAATTCTTTTCATTCAACGAAACATTTTATTTGAAAACAAAAGTATTGATAATTGGCGTTACCTCACATGTTTTATAGAAAATCTATAAAAAATAGCCTTATCAACATAAGATTTCTGATATTCATTTTTAAATATTCAATAATTTAACTGAAATTTGAGCATTAATTGTACCCAAGGTTTAAACCATGCCTTTTAAAATGTATCTAAACTGCGGAAAAATAAACAAGAATTAAAACGATTTACTATGAAAAGAACATTACTACTATTGGCCGCACTCACACTGGCTACCAATTGCATTTTTGCAGTAAATGCAGGAAACAGGTACATCAGGTACCGGA
>CAILMK010000728.1 GCA_903835275.1 uncultured bacterium
ACGAGAATGATCCCGGGATTGAAGAATTTTTTCGGTGGTGATTTGAAAGGAAAGAAAATAGCGATGTGGGGGCTTGCCTTCAAACCGCATACTGATGATATCCGCGAAGCTCCGGCTTTGAATAATATCACAGCATTGCTTGCTGAAGGTGCATCTATTTCCGTGTACGATCCGGAAGCGATGGATAATGTGAAGAAAATTTTCGGCGATAAAATTGAATATTGTGAGAACCAGTATGCGCCTTTGAAAAATGCAGACGCACTTTTGGTAATGACCGAATGGCCTGTATTCCGCACGCCGGATTACGAACACATGACCAGGGAAATGAAAAACAAAGCCATTTTTGACGGCAGGAATTTATTTGAGCCGATACAAATGGAAGAGCTGGGTTTCCATTACGAATCAGTGGGAAGGAAAAGCGTTCTTATTACAGTTAATGACTAAAAAAAATAAATGAAAAAAGAAAGAGTGCTCATCACCGGTGCTGCCGGTTTCCTTGGTTCACATCTGAGTGATCGTTTCCTCAAGGAAGGTTATCATGTCATAGGCATGGATAATCTGCTCACAGGAAATATTAATAATATAGCTCATCTTTTTCCGAGGGAGGATTTTGAATTTTACCATCACGATGTTTCCAAGTTTGTGCACGTTCCGGGAGAATTGAAATATGTACTTCACTTTGCTTCTCCTGCAAGTCCGATCGATTATTTGAAAATGCCTATACAAACCATGAAAGTGGGATCACTGGGTACTCTGAATTTATTGGGACTGACGAAAGCGAAAAAAGCACGTATGCTGATTGCATCCACTTCTGAAGTATATGGTGATCCGCATGTACATCCGCAACCGGAAGAATACTGGGGAAATGTGAATCCAATAGGTCCACGTGGTGTATATGATGAAGCTAAACGTTTCCAGGAAGCCATTACCATGGCATACCATCGTTTCCATAATCTTGAAACACGAATCGTTCGTATCTTCAATACCTACGGCCCGCGTATGCGACTGGACGACGGCAGGGCACTGCCGTCCTTCATGAGCCAGGCGTTGAGAGGCCAGGATATTACCGTTTACGGTGATGGCAGCCAGACACGTTCTTTCTGTTATGTGGATGATCTGGTGGATGGAATTTACCGTTTATTATTAAGTGATTATTCGTTACCTGTAAATATTGGCAACCCTTCTGAAATTTCCATCAAGGATTTCGCAGAGGAAGTTGTTGCACTGACAGGAACCAAGAGCAAGGTAATATATGAGCCACTTCCAACGGATGATCCGCAACAGCGCAAGCCGGATATTACCAAGGCACAAAACATCCTCGGTTGGGAGCCTAAGGTTTCCCGCTCTGAAGGATTGAAAATAACACTGGATTATTTCATGCAATTACCTGAATTCAAATAATTCCACTGATGAATTATTTTGCTCATCCTACCGCAGTCATTGATGAAGGCAGCCGCATAGGTGAGGATACTAAAATATGGCATTTTTCCCATGTGTCTACGGATTGTGAAATAGGGAAAAATTGCAATATCGGGCAGAATGTTTTTATTGCAGGCGGGGTAAAACTTGGCAATAACGTCAAGGTGCAAAATAATGTTTCACTCTATACCGGGGTTATTTGCGAGGATGATGTTTTCCTCGGGCCGAGTATGGTTTTTACGAATGTAAATAATCCCCGCAGTGCCATTCCAAGAAAAAACGAATACAAGCCTACCATTATTAGAAAAGGTGCCAGCATCGGTGCCAACGCCACTAGTGTGTGCGGAAATGAAATAGGAGAATATGCCTTTGTTGGCGCAGGAGCAGTGGTGACAAAACCCGTTCTTCCTTACGCACTCGTAATAGGTTGTCCTGCAAAACAAACCGCATGGATAGGCGAATACGGACACAAGCTTTTGTTTGATAAAAACAATGAAGCTGTTTGTTCTGAAAGCGGACAGAAATACAAATTATCAGAAGGAAAAGTAATTAAAATATCAGCATTTTGAAAGGACGCATCATAGTAACGGGAGGAGCCGGATACATCGGTTCTCACACGGTTGTAGAATTGCAACAGGCGGGGTATGATGCTGTCATTGTAGATAACCTGGAAAATTCCTATCCGCAGGTTTTGGATGGAATTGAAAAAATTACGGGCATTCGTCCGGATTTTCACAAGGTGAATCTCCGCGATAAAAAAGAAACACAATTATTTTTTGAATCCATCGGGCATAT
>CAILMK010000729.1 GCA_903835275.1 uncultured bacterium
AAATATGTGAATTATACAACTTTTTCTAAAAGATATGTAAACGCTTTTGTTTAAATTTTGTGCAAATTTGTAATTACACATTTTTTACAAGCTAAGTTATGAACAAGAAAGAAGTTAACGAAGGCGCTCATGGTGCGGATAAATCCCTGGATAAAAGCAATCCTCTTCCGGGTTATCCTGTTTACCCTGCAAGTGATGATATATATGCCAATTCCCGTGAAGTAAACCTGGATCCGGACGATATTTTTTCCGCGAAAACTCCAAATGAAAGAGCCGGAACTGACAATGAAAAGGATTTTGACGAGGATGAATCCGGAGATGATCTGGACGTGCCGGGTTCTGAACTGGACGATGACCAGGAGGAAGTTGGAAGTGAAGACGAAGAGAATAATTACTACAGCCTTGGTGGAGACGACCATAATGACCTTGAAGAAGATAGGGGCGAATAGGCAGAAAATATTCCTGCAATGGAAGGTTAGGATAGAAACATATTCTCTATCTTGCAAATCAATTTTTCACAAAGCACACATCAATATTCCCTGAATGCCTTCATTAGCAGCAATATCCACGATAGATTTTCCGTTTAAAATTGATCAACAGCAAGTAAAGGAGCGGGCGAAGGAATTGTTTTTGCCGTCCTTTCCTCAAGTGGAAAGGATGCTGAGTGCTTTTGATAATACGGAGATAAAAACCCGTAATTTCTGCAAACCGCTTTCGTATTATTCTGATCCGCACAGTTTTCAGGATCAGAATCTGGAATATATCAAGATATCCCTGGAGTATTCCGTAAAAGCTATTGAAGCATGTCTTTCCTCTGCGAAAATTGAGAAGGCTGAAATCACAGATATAATTTTTATTTCTTCCACAGGTCTTGCGACTCCCAGCCTGGATGCGCTCATCATAAATGAAATGAAACTGAACCGGCATATCAATCGTATCCCGGTTTTTGGACTCGGTTGTGCAGGTGGGGTAGGAGGGTTTTCAAAGGCAAATATTTTAGCCAGGGAAAATCCGGATGCCGTTGTTTTGCTTGTGGCAGTCGAATTATGTTCGCTGACTTTTTTACGGCACGATTACAGCAAAAGTAATTTCATAGGATCAAGTTTATTTGCAGATGGTGTGGCTGCATGCATTATCAAGGGAGATAATTATACACCGAAAACAAAAAACACTATTTCATTTCTTGCCACCCAAAGTAACTTATATTACGATACACTGGATGTAATGGGATGGGAATTTCTCGACAAGGGATTCAAAGTTTTGTTTTCGCAGGATATTCCAAAAATCATAGCTAAAAATATTCCGGGCGATCTTTCCATATTTTTAGATAAAAACGGATTGAAGCTTTCCGATATAAAGAATTTTATTTTTCATCCCGGCGGGAAAAAAGTACTGACAGCTTATGAAGAAGCCTTGCCAGTGGAAGGTGATTTTCTAAAAAACACCAGGGAAGTCATGAATGATAATGGCAATATGTCCAGTCCTACGGTTTTGTACGTTCTTGACAAGTTTTTTAGTGAAGGCTATGAAGATGGATATGGATTGATGATGTCCATGGGACCCGGTTTTTCGAGTGAAATGGCTTTGGTACAAATGAAAACAAACTGAGGATGGCATTTATACTTTTTATTTCCTTTATAATTTTTCTTCGCATTGCAGAACTGTTTTATTCCAAAAGCAATGAAAAATGGTTGTTGGGAAACGGTGCCATGGAATATGGAAAGAATCATTATCCGTTTATGGTTGCATTGCATGTTTCCTTTCTGATTTCTCTGATCGTTGAATATTATCTGCAACCTGTGCATTCCGTCAGTTTATTTCTTATTATTTTTTATCTCTTACTCCTTGTTTTCAAGGCCTGGGTTGTTCTTTCTCTGGGTAAATTCTGGAATACAAAAATTTATCATATCGCTTCCTTTTCCCTGGTAAAAAAAGGGCCATATAAATTTATCAAGCATCCCAATTATATAATTGTGATTATCGAAATAGCAGTGATTCCACTTGCATTCCATCTTTATTATACAGCAGTAATTTTTAGTTTTCTTAACGCAATCATGTTGTACGTAAGGATCCGTGAAGAAAACAAAGCACTGGATATTCATTAGTGTTAAAAAAAACAAAGCCACTTCAAGGGGAGAAGCAGCTTTGCACGTTTTTGAAAGTATTGCAATTAATATTTCAAAATCCTTTTAACAATCAATCCGTTTTCATCCTGTAAGCTTAGTGAATAAATTCCCTGCGCCAGTCCGTGCGTTTCGAGGTTAATGGACGATACTCCGGTTATGAAGCTTATGTTTTTTTCAAGCAGGAGTTTTCCCTGCATATCAATCATGCGTATGCTTACAGTAGTTGGTTTTTCATAGTAGATCAAAGCCTCTATTTTTTCTGAAGAAGCATTGTACCATGCTTTAAATGTATTTTGATTTTCTGTACCCATTACAAGCTTTTTTATTTCTGAATACTCATAATTTCCGTTGTAATCCACTTGTTTTAATCGGTAATACAATATGGGATTGCTTATTATTCCGAACAGATCTTTATATTGGTAATCGTGAATGCTATTGGTGGTTCCATTTCCTGCAACTTCAGCTATTTTCTCAAATTGTTTTCCATCGGCGGAACGTTCTATATCAAAATGGTCATTATTTATTTCTGATGCTGTTTCCCAATTCAATAGTGCAGTTTCGCTATTGAATAAGCGCGCATCGAATGCAAGTAATTCAACCGGCAAGGGATGCAGAATACTTGCTGCGGTAATTTTGCCAAGTGTATCGATGCTGGCGGTAATCGTATTCAATGTTGCATCGCGTAAAGTATAGCCGTCATATTCCCATTTTCCTACAACTCTTTTTCTGTATACTGCAAGATCGCTTTCCGTGATGGAATTCAGTTCATGGTCGAAATAATGGAGCACAACAGTGCTTCCGGTAACTCCATTATTAGTAGGAGTAATATCAAAATATCGCTGTATGGACTGGTATCCATTCCCGCTGAGATGAGCGCCTGTAGTACGGACGACTGTAGTCATGCCGGGAGTTAAACTTCCGGGATTTATTTCAATGCCCAATCCTCCAAATGTATCATTAATTCCAAGAGGTAAATATTTTGTCATTTGCGCGGTGCCAAGGAGATAATTATTTTCATCTTCATTGATAATTGCCTGCGAATCTAAAGTGACGGTATATACGCCTGAATTCAGAACTCCATTAACGACATTTAAGTGAGAAAGAATCTTCGCATTATCAGTTAATGATTTATTCCCGCCGCCTGTTATTCCCACATAGTGAAAATTTAATCCGGCAATATTTTGTGCTGATGCTCCTGAAAAAAGTACGCTGTCATTACCATTGTAAAATGTATTCGTGCTTTTAACCAGGTCGCCGGTCAGGTTTAGTATTCCGTCATTGTGTATATAGGGATACTTTGTTCCGTTGTCAGTATTTCCAAATCCTCCGCTAATGTATAGCGTTTCGTTATTTGAAATATAAATGGTGTCACCATTATTATTGAGCAGCTGCGCCCTTGCAGATAAGGCAGTCAGAATGCAAACTGATAATATCAACCCCAGGCGTATATAGAAATTTGTTTTACTCATAATCTTACGTTTTAATTGTAAAAAATTTCTAAAAGTCTATTGTTTGTAAACAATGGTTACTACTATGCCTTTTGAAAGGATATTGCCGGAGTTGCTGCTTTGGTTCCAGATGTATATGTTGCTTCCGTTGATGTACCAGTTAAATTCATATCCGGCTGATCCCTGATAGGAGGGAGGGATATAACTATTCGCTGCGTAGGCTACCATTACGTTAACTGAAATTATTTTTGAGGCAGTAACGCCATGGGCAATGCTGACAGATGCCCCTTGTGAAGATGCTGTGGTTCCTGTCAATTCTATCATTTTTATTGCAGGGGAAGTGGAAGATCCAAGCATGGTATATCCGTCTACTTCAAGTGCTGCATTTGGTGCGCTGGTTCCTATGCCCACGTTTGTGTTGCTATTACCCAATACAAGGGAATTGCTTTGGGAAACTTTCGCATTGTATCCAATGGCTGTTGCATTGGTTAGTCCCGTTGCAGAAGCATCTGCACTATCGCCGATAAAAGTATTTTGTGATCCGTTATAAGATGATCCAGCGGATGTGCCGACGGCTGTATTGCTGTATCCTGTTGTATTTGAATTCCCTGTATTTTTTCCTATATCAATATTATTCGCACCTGTGCTGGAACTGCCTGAATTAGGGCCCAAAAGCAAACTGTTGTTTTTATAAGTTAATACACGCGTTCCACCACTAAGCAAAGTATCGGAATTGATGGCTCCGCTTACATCCAGCCTATAGGCGGGCGATGATTTATTGATCCCTATATTGGTACTGCTGTTTCCAAGTACCAAAGAATTGCTGCTGCTCACTTTTGCATTATATCCAACAGCAGTGGCATTGTACAAGCCTGATGTACCGGCATCGGCGCTATCGCCTAAGAAAGTGTTCCAATTGCCGTTGTATTTTGCTCCTGCGGAAATACCAATGCCTACATTGCTATGTCCTGTTGTAGTCGAGAAGCCCGCATCCAATCCTGCAAATACATTGTAAGAACCCGACATAGTAGAACTGCCTGTATTTGGTCCCAGGTAAATACTTGCATTTTTCATATAAAGGGCCCTTGCGCCTCCCAGCAGAAAGGTGTCGGCGCTAACGGATCCCTTAACATCCAGTTTGAATGCCGGTGTTGAAGTTCCTATACCTACATCAACTCCATTGCCAAGAATGATGCTGTTGCTTTTGCTCACCGTAGTACTCCAGCCTATTGCAACTGCATTGTTGTATGTAGAAAATGTATTTGCATCTGCGCTGTCTCCTATGAAAATGTTATGGGTGCCTTTATCATGATAGCCTGCTCTGTATCCAAGATTTGTATTATAGCTGCCCGTAAAATTATCATGTCCGGCTTCAAATCCGAGTGAAGAATTTCCTGTTCCCGTAGTAGTATTGTAATTTGCTCCGCCACCATAGAGCGTATTATAGCTTCCTGAAGTATTTTCATGTCCCGTATTTATTCCGGAAAATGTATTGTATTGTCCCGTGTTATTAGCATATCCTGCTGAAGTCCCTATCATTGTGTTTCTTTGACCGGTGGTCGCCTGTCCTGCCAGGTAACCTATGCAGGTATTGAAATCACTGGTGGTGTTGGTTTGTCCTGCATATGCTCCCATGAAGGTGTTTCCAGCTCCTGAAGTGTTGCTAACTCCTGCAGCATAACCATCAAAACTATTAACGAAGCCGCTGGTATTATTATAACCTGCCTCATATCCAATGAAGTTATTATAACTGGCTGTTGACATTGTAAATCCTGCTCCGGCACCGATAGCGATATTTCTTTGTCCTGTTGTATTTGAAATGCCTGCGGCATAGCCAATAAATATATCGTAAACACCTGAGGTATTATTAAATCCTGCCTCATATCCGCTAAAATTATTGGCAGTTCCATCGATATTATTGTAACCAGCGCCATACCCTTCAAAGGCATTGCTGTTTCCTATAGTGTTGTGCTGTCCTGCAGCGTATCCTCCAAAAAAGTTGTATCCTCCTGTGGAGACTGTTCCGGTCCTGGCACCCACGTGCACTTCGGTCAATTTGCTGTTTAATATTGTATGGCCACCACTCATGAAGCTATCTCCCTGAATGGCACCTGTTACATCCAGTTGGTAAGCGGGCACTTTCCCAATGCCTACACTATCAGTACTATGCGTTAATGTGGTTGCGCCGCCGCTTCTTTTCCAGTAATTTGGGATACTTGAAGTGCCTTGAACTCCTTTCCACGTGCTCCCGTCATAATACATCATGTATAATGAATCAAGATCAAAAATAAGCAGCCCTTTGGGAGGGCTGCTTATAGAAGTGCGCTGACTGGCGGTCAAACGCGGTAACAGCAAGCCCTTACTTGTGGAGGAAAGGTCGAGAATTGCATTGCTGTTGGGGCTGGTAGTACCAATACCAACCTGGCTATAGGCAAAACACGGTAATATGCATGCGAGAAGCAAAAAACTTCCCACCTTAGTTATTTTATAAATGAATTTTTGAGAATGTCTGTAAATGTGTCTCATAGCATGTGGATTTAGTAGAATTCAAAACTACGTTCGCTCTGAAGCTTTAAAACTCACAAAAAAGTAGTAATTGTGTGGTACTACTTTTTTGGCGAGGGGTGTAAAACCCCTCGCTGTGTGAATGTTAAAGCATACTGGTCTAAAGCGAGGGGTTTTATACCCCTCGCCCGAAACGAACGAATCCCTTAGCTTAATGACATTGGGTTTTATACCCTCGATATGAATAACCACCGTAGATTTTAACTAACTTTGAGGCAAATATTTTGAATCTGATGCCTTCGCATATATTTTTATGGATTTTAGTAACACTGGTGTTTTCTGCCTTTTTCTCGGGTATTGAAATCGCCTACCTTGCGTCCAATAAATTGCGCATAGAATTAAAGAGCCAGAAGGGAGTTACCTCGGCAAGGGTACTTTCATTTTTTGTAAAGAACCCGTCGCATTTTCTTACCACTACACTTGTTGCCAATAATGTTGCATTAATTGTATATGGTATTTATTCATCAATGGTATTGAAGGATTATCTTTCAGCGTATACTGTAATAAACGAAACCAGACCTTTTTGGCTTTTCCTCAGTCAGACTTTGATTAGTTCCCTGATCGTATTGGTTTTGGCTGAATTTATACCAAAGGCACTTTTTCAGCTCAACCCAAATACATGGCTGGGATTATTGTCCTATCCTTTTTTGATTTTTTACATTTTGCTTTATCCCATTGTTATTTTAATTGAATCCCTGGCAAGATTTCTTTTAAGATATATTTTTCAGGTACATATTAATCGCGCTGCACCTGTATACAGCAGGCATGACCTCGTGCATTATGTTTCTGAAATTAGACCCGCGGAAACAGAGGAAGATGCTGAAGTGGATGCACAGATATTGCAAAATGCCATTGAATTCCATGATCTGAAAGTTCGTGAATGTATGATCCCGCGTACGGAAGTTGTTTCCATTGAAGTGGAAGATACTATAGAAAATTTAAAACATAAATTCACGAAATCCGGACATTCAAAAGTGATCGTATATAGAAACAATATTGATAATATTATTGGTTACGTGCACCAGGTGGACCTGTTTGGGAATCCTAAAAGTATTGATAAAATTGTAATGCCGATTATCATCGCCACGGAATCCATGGCGGCAAATGAATTGATGAGTACACTCATTGAAAAAAGAAGGAGTATGGCGGTTGTGGTAGATGAATTTGGAGGTACTGCCGGGATCATTACCATTGAGGATGTCATTGAGGAAATAATAGGGGAGATTGAAGATGAACATGACAGGGATGACATGGTAGAAAAGAAGATCAGCGATATCGAATATATTTTCTCTGCAAGACTGGACGTTGATTATATTAATGAAAAATACCTGCTTGGATTGCCCGAAGGGGATTATGGTACATTGGGAGGGTTGATTTTATTGAATCACCAGAATATTCCTGCAAAAGACGAAATAATTCTTGTTCCGCCGTTTGAATTCACCATACTGAATGTGGAACGTACGAAAATAAAAGAAGTACGCCTGATAAAAAGACAAATCCGGGAAGAATAGTTAAATTAGATTTTTTATGCCTTCAATATATTTGATTCCAAATACACTTGGTGATAGCCAGATTGAAAGAAGTTTTCCTTCCTATAATCTGGATGTTATTCGTTCCATAAAACACTTTGCTGTGGAATCCGAAAAAAGCGCGCGCAAGTTTTTAAAAAGTTGCGGTGTGATGCCTCCATTTGCAGGAATACATTTACACCTTTTGGATAAACGTACCAACGCGACAGAATTGAGTTTAATTCTCAGTGACGCAAATGGAGAAGATATCGGAATTATATCTGAGGCAGGATGCCCCGGTGTTGCTGATCCGGGTAGCAATTTGGTCCTTGCTGCGTATGGTAATGGATGGAATGTTATTCCGCTTGTGGGTCCATCCAGTATTTTGCTTTCTATTATGGCATCCGGAATGAATGGGCAGGCATTTACTTTTCACGGATATTTACCGGTGGGAGGAAGTGAACGCGTCAATAAGATCAAGGAGCTTGAACTCCTGTCTTCCCAAACACAGTACACACAGATATTTATTGAAACGCCTTTCCGAAATGAACATTTATATGCTGATATTCTAAAAGCGTGCAAACAAAATACATTGTTATCCATAGCCTGTGATATTACGCTTCCTACGGAAGAAATCAGGACGATGAATATTGAGCAATGGAGAAAACATCCCATTGTTATAAAAAACAGGCAGGTGGTTTTTTCCATGCTTGCCCCAAAACATAAAAAGGCAAAGGATTAACAGAGGCATTTAATTTGATATTTATTGGCTATTCATGTTACCAATCAAATTTATCGGTTTTTCAGTAACCCCCGACTTTAGTCGGGCGAATAAGATGGATTTTATTTCGGGCTTTAGCCCAAATTCTTTTGAGAGTTGGGCTAAAGCCCGGTTCTTTTTTTTGGTTCTACGAGAA
>CAILMK010000730.1 GCA_903835275.1 uncultured bacterium
CCCTGATTTGATGCCTAAAGCCCGAATAGAGCAACGGGGGTATGCGTTTAATAAACGGCGGATTTGGGGAATTAACGGTTTTGAAGGATTTCGAAATGCGAATTGCCTCCGCCGCGGCGGAGGCAATTATAATCTCAAGACATTGATTATTAATATTTTGATTGTTTTAGATTAGGTTATCGTATCGTTTAGGCGACCCTATAGACATGCCATTTCTTTAAGAAATGGCATGTCTCCTTAAAAGGCGACCACAAGGGTCGACCTACATTCAGGTATTCTGAAAATTCAAAAATTCCATGAATTCTGATTCTGATAACTGCCAATTGCTGACTGTTAACTGTTTTTTTCTATCTTCGTTTTTTTAAAGACATATATATGGTACAGCAATCCACATTTGATTTTTTGAAGAAGCTGAAGAAGAATAATAACAAGGAATGGTTTGATACGAACCGCAAACTATATGATGCGGCAAAGAAGGATCTCTTGGAAAACGTGGAAGGAATTATAGAGAATATTTCCAAATGGGATAAACGCTATGCCGTCCTGGATCCTAAAAAATGTATTTTCCGCATCAACAGGGATATTCGTTTTGCTGCCGATAAATCACCCTACAAGAGCAATATGGGGGCATGGTTTGATGCAAAGGGAAAGAACTCCAGCGGACCGGGATATTATTTACATATTCAGCCGGGAGATAGTTTTCTTGCCGGTGGTATCTATATGCCTATGCCACCTGAACTGAAAGCCATTCGCCAGGAAATAGATTATAATTTGAAGGAATATGAATCCATTTTGAAGAACAAGGATTTCAAGAAATACTTTGGCGAAATGGGAGGAGAGAAACTCAAAACCACTCCCAAGGAATACGACAAGGATAATCCTGCGATAGAACATTTAAAACATAAAAGCTTTGTAGTGATGCATAAAATCACAGATGCAGAAATGACAAACAAGGATTTCCTTAAATACGTGGACAAGGTATTCAAAGCGATGGTGCCAATGAATAACTTCCTTGCAAGAGCGGTTGGGAATGAATGACCTGACCCCTAACCCCTCTACTTTAAGAGAGGGGAATAGCTCAAAACATCCATGAAAATCTCCAACCTTATTTCCCTGATTGCAAAAGGCAATGAAAAAGCCTTTGCTACTTTATATGATACCTATAAGAACAGGGTATTCAATACGGTATTGGGCTATGTGCAAAACAGGGAAGAAGCGGAAGAGGTAGCGCAGGATGTATTTATAGAAGTATTTCGTTCGTGTACTAATTTCAAGGGAGAATCATCTGAAAGTACCTGGATCTACAGGATCGCCATCAATAAAAGCCTGGATCATTTACGTCACAAAAGAAGGAAGAAGCGTTTCGCTTTTCTGCAAAGCCTTTTCAATGCCGATACAGGCGCTTTGCAGCATGATGTTCCGCATTTTGAACATCCAGGAATATTATTGGAGAATAAGGACAAAGCAGCCATACTTTTCAAGGCGATAGATACCTTGCCCGAAAGCCAAAAAACTGCGTATATATTATCATTCGTAGAAGATCTTTCAGGTAAGGAGGTAGCAGAAGTAATGAATCTGTCTCCGAAGGCAGTGGAGTCCCTTTTGCAAAGGGCAAAGGCAGGTTTACGCAATGAACTGGAAAAATATTATCCCGAGCGAAGGAAATTAAAATAATCAACGTCTTAATACTTGAATCATGAATAACGATAAAGAACAGTGGAAAGATGAGGTGATGAATAGCCTGGATGGCATTCATCGCGCTGAAGCGCCTGACTTTATGTTTACACGTATTGTTGGCAGGCTCGAATCTGCCATGAATGAACCGGTCAGCTCCTACATTCCTGTAAAAAGGGCATGGGTTGCCATTGCCTGTTTTATACTTTTATGTGTATGTGACATTGGCTTTTTGAAAGCTATCAATCATTCCGGACTGAATAATACACATGAGGCGCGCGGATCAAGTCCGTATGCCATTGAAAATACTAATTTCAATCTATACTGATATGAAAAAAGAAAGTCTGCTGACCACACTCGTTGTTTTACTGCTTATAATGAATATAGGCATTGTTACTTTTCTTGTCATGCATCGCGATCATGAAAGGCCGCCGCGTCCGGATGGACCACCTCATGTGGATAGGTTAATTATTGAAACATTAAAATTCGATGATGAACAGAAAAAGAAATTTGAGGTTATGAAACATGAACATCATGAGCAAATGATGCGTATTGATGAAGAGTATAAAAATGTTCTCGAAAAATATTTCAGCTTGCTGAATGAAGGGAAGATAAATACTTCCGAAAAAGACTCGCTGGAAAAAGAAATCGGTAGATTGCAACTGAATAAAGCCACCATTACGCTGGAGCATTTCAGGCAATTGAAAGCCCTCTGCAAACCGGAACAACAGGAACATTTTAAAGAACTAATTCCGGAACTTACAAAAATAATTTTACCACATCCGCCAAGGGATTTACCACCACCCCGCGAAGGAAATTAAAAATTATATCGTCCAACAGGTACAAAGCATTCTAAACTTAAAAAAATATGAAAAAAAGAATTTTCACCGCGACATTACTTGCATTTGGTATAGTGCTTATAGGACTCTCCTGCAAGAAAACTGATACTGCAAGCAGTACAACCACTTCTACTACATCCGCAACTACTGCATCATCCACTACTAGTACTACAAGTGCCACCACGAGTTCCACTACAAGCAGTACTACTTCAGGGGTGCCTGATGTGTATAAGAAAGTGTATGGAGCTACCTCCATTTATCTTCAGGGAGATTCAATGGTGGTATTTACCACCGTAGATACGCCCGACCATAAAACACCTTATTACAAGGGTACACAGTGGGAGACCAGAAAATACGAAGCGGATAATGATCCGAATTTCAAGGTAAATCCAAGCGTTATTGAAGAACAACTTATCACGTTTAAAATTCCTTTGCATCCAAAGCAGGCAACTACCAGCCAGCAAACACCACTGGGGCCAATGGGTATTTCCCTGAATGGAGTTCCATTCTTTAACCAGTATGCTGCAGGTAGGGCAGCGCTGACCAATGAAAAATTATCCTTTGATGAATATGGAGGTCACCCACAGATGCAGGGACAATATCACTACCACGTAGAGCCAACATGGCTGACAAAGAATAAAGGAGAAGATGCTTTACTTGGATTCCTTCTCGATGGATTCCCTGTATACGGCCCTATGGAAAACGGAAAGACCATTTCCAATTCAGATCTTGATTCTTACCATGGCCATACAAGCGCTACTACGGATTATCCGAACGGTATTTATCACTATCACATTACCTCTACAGATCCTTATATAAACGGCACTGGATTTTATGGTACACCGGGCACTGTTAAGTAAAGTAATTATTTTGCTACTGCTGGTATTCATTATTGAATCCTGTAATACATCCATACATTCCCCCGAAAGGTTTATCCGCAGAAGCGATGCGGCTCTGAATCATTCGGGGGAAAAACTTTTATATCACGATACCCTCTTTAGTGGTGTTCTTTACGAGATGTATAACGAAAAGGATACCGCGCTTTCAGAAAAATATTTAGATGGACTCAAGACTGATGTTTCCCGTAAATGGTTTCCTTCCGGCAGGGTTTCGGAGGAAAGAAGATACGAAAATGGAAAACGCATTGGAATCCACCAGGGATGGTATCCTGATGGGAAGAAAAGGTTTTTATATCATTTTGTAAATGATGAAGTGGATGGTCTGGCTGAAGACTGGTATGCGGATGGCAAGCCTATGAAAAGAATGAACTATGTAAACGGTCATGAATCCGGTATGCAAACAGCATGGGAAAGTGATGGATCCATCATGGCAAATTACATGGCAAAGAACGGCAGGAATTACGGATTGACGGGTGTTAAAAATTGTAAGAATGTCAAGGATAGCATCAAATAGTATTTCGGATTTCGGATTGTGGATTGCGGATTTGAAAATGCAAATTCCAATCCTCATCTTTTTTGTTTTAATTGCATTTTCATGTTCCAACAAAGCACCGCAAAAGGAAACACTTCCATATTATAATACTCCTGATTTCACTCCTTATTTTATCAATGATACAAATGAGGTGAATACAAAAATAACGCATACCATTGCAAAATTTTCCTTCACTGACCAGGATGGAAAGAAGATCACCGATGAAAGTGTTAAAGGAAAAATCCATGTCGCTGATTTCTTTTTTACTTCTTGTGGAAGTATCTGTCCCAAGATGACGGCGCAATTAAAACGGGTTCAGTCCGCTTTTGAAAATGATAACAAGCTTGTATTATTATCCTATAGTGTTACTCCATGGTTGGATTCTGTAAGCCGATTAAAAAAATACGCTGAACACAAGGGAATAGATAGCAGGCACTGGCATTTGCTTACAGGAAAAAGATCTGAGATTTATTCACTAGCAAGAAGATCCTATTTCGCAGAAGAGCAAACCG
>CAILMK010000731.1 GCA_903835275.1 uncultured bacterium
ATCAGTGGGATTTCTTTCTTCATCCTTTATCAAATTTGGAGTAACGCTGAGTTTTACAAAAGCAGGATCCACAATCTGCTCGCCTTTCCAGTTTCCGCTATCAAGATACAGCTGCCCTATGCGTGCAAAATCTGATGCCTCGGCACTGAAACAGCAATACGCTTTTTCCTCGCCACCCTTGTGATCCACTGCCCATAAAGCATTTTGCTCCGCACCAATTTTACTCCATAATTTTTTTGATGCGTATTCGGATATGCTCATTCCGGTAGCGCGTCGCAACACTTCAGAGAGCGTTTGCACATCGATGGTTTTGTAGGTGCAGAGCGTTCCCGGTGTAGTTGCCATTCCTGATTTCGCCATGAGCTTTGGTAGATCGGTTCCGTAATATGCTTCCGTAGTTGGTGATAAAAGCGATGAATATTGTTCATCCCATGCAAGGCCGCTGCTCATGGTCATTAAATTCCGGATCGTGATTTTTTCCCTGCCACCGGAGCGAAAACTTTCGAGATAATCGCCGACCTTATCATCCAGAGATTTTATTTTCCCTTCTTTCAGTTCAATTCCTGTCAAAATATTTATCACACTTTTTGCGACAGAAAAAGAATTGGAAATAACATTCTTTCTGCCGTCTTCATGGTAAGATTCATATACCAGTGAATCGTTCTGTAAAACTAAAAATGCAGTGGTATGGTATTTTGCGAGAACAGCATTGGTGGAATCAGGCAGATGCTTTTTATTGTAGATGGAAGAACGCTGCCAGGGCTGGGGCGTGCCCGTTTTTACTGTGTTATTATTAAATATTTTATAATCGTCCAGATCAGGATTGGTATGGATAAGCGTTGTATAAATAAATGTTTTTCCGGTGATGAGTATCCATACATTACAAATTATAAATAGCCCGAGGAATATCCGCAGAAACCAGCGAAGGAAATTTTTCATTCTGTTAAATTTGCGGGAAAAATACAAATAAAAATTCGAAACTCTAATATCTAAACTCTAAAAAAGACCTCTCCCCCTGACCCCTCTCCTTTAAGAGAGGGGAGTAACTCAGAAATTCGTTCGTTTTGCTATAAACGTGTGATGCCTTCAGCATCATTCTATTCTTGATCGTTTTCTTTAAGTGTTAAAATCAGGAAAATGTTCAGCCCTCTCTTAAAGGAGAGGGCGCGCGATAGCGGGGTGAGGTATGCAAACACGCATGGATAGTCCGGCTCTTCGTAAGTCATCCTCCCACCCCCCTGTCAAAGGGGGAATGCCCTTCGGGCTAAAAAATGATTCTTGATTCTGATTACTGATTACTTATTACTGATTCCTACTTCAGCTTAATAATCCCTGCATCGATCAGTTTTTGACGGCGTTCGGTTTCCTTGAGAAGCAAGGGCTCCGTATTATCATCCGAGCGCCAGTATTCATCGGGTAGGTTCGATTCCTTATCGCTGAGAACATAAAAATAATACACAGGAATTTCTATATCGCGGTGTTCCTGAGGGAAAGTAAGTTTGAAGGAATACATCAGTCGCGCTCCTATTGCGGTGATTTCCTTCCCATCCTGGTAAACACGTACATTGTCCAGTTGACTCAATCCTATTGCCTCCACGTAGGCAACGCCATTCGTATCCAAAGTATAAATATTATCCTTGTGCAATCCAAGTACAGTATCGCCGACGAGGTACGCCCAACCGGAAAATTTATGCAGGACATTCACCCGGAAAACATTCGGCTGCGCAGATACATTCATCCACGCACAAATGATGAATACCGGTAGTAAAAACAGATGTTTACAGTTCCTCTTTCTCATAGATGTAATTGCAAATGTAATCAACGATTTAACATTTGGTACACAGGTAACGAAAAAAATAAAAAAAAGGTTTGGAAATAAAGGGACATGGGGCACGGGGGTAGTTGGCAGTGGGCGGTTGGCGGTTGGCGTTAGATTTACGTCACAGCAGTGTCTCCTGAAGGGCGGGATTGTGCGTCACAGGGACGCTGCGTTGTTGTTCCTCCATTCTTTACCTCTCCCCCATCCCCTCTCCACATGGAGAGGGGTGTAACTCAGAGATGCGATCTTGGTTTGCTATAAATGTACGATGCCTTCAGCATCATTCCATTCTTGCTCCTTACTACTTACTCCTTATTCCTACGCCTCTACTCCTTCGGCCTCCAATTCGGATTGTAGCTTCTTGCTGTGAAAAACGGCAGTGTACCGAAATTAAATTTGAACATTCCGCCTTTTCTGCTCTTGGCGTCATCCATGATGAGGCAGAACGCAATCAGCAGCTCTATATCCGCATCGTTATCGGCGAGCATGGAGTACGTATCTCCCGCCATAAAAGTCATTGCTGCTTTTTGCCAGGCCGCCACCTGAACATTGTTTTTATAAATGGAATGTTTGCGACCGGTGTTCCCATAAATATCGTACATATCCACGCCGCTCTTGCATCGGAAATGCGATTTTATATAGGAAACCGTACCGAATTCTGTAGTTTCCCCGGTGTCACGACTAATACCATATTTGATGTACAATGCCGACCAGTATTTCGTTATGGATAAAGCAAAATTATCACTGTTGCCACGGAATAAACGGATCTCACGAAAGAGCGTAAAAAATTGCGATGCCGCTGTATACGCCAGTCCGCCGCCGATGAAAATATCGTACTTTGCACCAAGGGAAATTTCGTGTTGTTTTATTTCTATATGCATGTGGTATAGATTTATTTTTATTCAATGCAAAGCTAATAAAGTAATCGCGGAAGGAGGGTATTGTAGAGGAAAATATTTTACCCAATTAAAGCCTATCGTAAAATCCAAAATTAATTACTCTTTCGGTTGCCAGTTTGGATCAAACTTTCGTTCTGTAAAAATAGAAAGATTACCAAAATCCACACTACTACTACCGTTACTTTTCCCGTCATCTATAATTAAACAGAACGCTATTAACAATTCAAAATTACA
>CAILMK010000732.1 GCA_903835275.1 uncultured bacterium
AGGAGCTGCTTTCTTTGCTGCCGGCTTTGCTGCTGCTTTCTTAGGAGCTGCTTTCTTTGCTGCTGGCTTTGCTACCGCTTTTTTAGCAGGAGCTGCTTTCTTTGCTGCCGGCTTTGCTGCTGCTTTCTTAGGAGCTGCTTTCTTAGCAGGAGCCGCTTTTTTTTATGCTGCCTTTGGTTTAGCTGCTGCCTTTTTTGGAGCTGCTTTTGAAGTTGCTTTTTTCGCCATATTAATATTAATTTGTTGAGGCGAATTAAGTACATTTTTTCATAGGTTGTTCACTCTAAGCGATATTTTTTTCGCAAAAAAGCGTTTTTTTTTCCACAGGGAGCTCAGAGGGAGAAAATTCACTGTTTTTACACTCTTGTTTTCACTAAAAAATGGTGTTTATAATTAATTGGTATTCAAATGATTACCAGCAACATTTTTTGCTTTTCCCTATGGGAAGAAATGATTCATGTTTTTTCATAGGAGAAATAAAAAAATTCCTCTATGGAGCACCAATACGCTAAATTTGCAACTGTTTTAAGGTAGTTTTCCACCATTTTATATATCACCACAGAGAAAAAAAGTATGAATTTTCACCAACTCGTGTTAAAACCTAAGCGGGAACGCTCGGTAATTCTTCGTCACCCATGGCTGTTTTCAGGTGCAATTTCCATACTTCCCAATGATGCGGAAGACGGAGATATAGTGGAAGTGGTAAGCAATGAAAAGGACATTTTAGGTTACGGATTTTTCTCAAGGCATAGCCAGATAACATGCAGAATGTTTCACTGGGGAACATGCGAGGAGGATATAAATTCTGTTGCCTACTGGCAAAGGAAAATAGAACGCGCTCTTGCCATCCGTAGTGAATTGATCATTTCAAAAGATACAAATGCGTACCGCCTCCTTCATGCCGAAGGGGATTTTTTACCTGGTTTGATCGTGGATGTTTATGCCGGTGTTGCAGTAGTGCAGTTACTCATCAAGGGTACTGAAAAGATAAAGGAACTCCTCAAATCCGCTCTCGAAAACTGTGGATACACTAATATATATATAAAATCAAAATCCTCCTCTGAAACCATTGAGGGAATTCAAACTTCCTCCGGCTGGCTATCAGGAGAACATACTTCACCAATAGAAACAATTGAGAATGGGTTGCGCTTTAATGTTGATTTTATAGAAGGGCAGAAAACAGGATTCTTCGTTGACCAGAGGGATAACCGTGAACTGCTTGGAAAAGTATCAAAGGATAAAAAAGTCCTGAATTGCTTTAGTTATACAGGTGGATTCAGTGTATACGCACTGGCGGGCGGAGCATCATCCGTGCACTCAGTGGATATATCCGCTTCTGCAGTTGCTGCGTGCAATGAAAATGTTAACCTCAATCAAAACCGCTATGAAACCAACGGGCACACATCATTGGTGAACGACTGTTTTGAGTACCTGAAGGAAATGGCGGATAATGATTATGATATAATAGTGCTGGATCCTCCTGCATTCGCAAAACATAAGAGGGCGGTAGATAATGCCGCCAGGGGTTACAAGCAAATAAACATGCGCGCAATACAAAAAATAAAACCGGGGGGTATGCTTTTTACGTTCTCCTGCTCTCAGAATATTTCAAAGGAGCTGTTTCAAAAAATTATTTTCGGGGCTGCTGCGGATGCGCGAAGGAATGTGCGCATAGTATACCAGTTGCACCAAAGTGCAGACCATCCTATTAATATATTCCATCCGGAAGGAGAATATCTAAAGGGGCTCGTGCTTTGGGTGGAATAGAAGATATATGGACCACGGCCGACAGACCACTGAAGGAATATTCAATATCCAATATTGAATATTGAAATGTAAATCAAAAATAATCTAAATTACATTCAGCAGCGGTTTGCCTTCAGTTTGTTTTATCATCATACCGATTGGGTAGAAAAATTCCTCCAGTCCAAACTCTCGGAATATTGATTTTATCTCGTCAAGTCTATTTTCATTTACCGCTACCAAAAGACCTCCGCTTGTTTGCGGATCGCAGATAATTGCCTTTTGCCTGTCAGAAATTGAAACAATTTTTTCGCCGTAACTTGCAAAGTTGCGGTTGGTACCACCGGGTATACATTTGTTTTCTATATAGTAGTCTATATCCGGAAATACCGGAAGTTTCGAAAATTCAATATTCGCAGAGAGGCCACTCCCTTCACACATTTCGAGGAGATGTCCTGCCAGTCCGAAGCCTGTTACATCCGTCATCGAGGTGATAGATTCCATTTTGCCGAGGGCTTCACCTATTTTATTCAGGCGGGTCATGTATTGAGTTGCCAACCCACGATGTTCATCCCTAAGCAGGCTCTTTTTTTCGGCTGTTGTAAGAATGCCTATGCCCAAAGGCTTGGTCAGGAATAAAAGATTTCCTTCCTGTGCAGCGGAATTTGTCTTGATGCATTTTTTATCGGCAAGGCCATTAACAGCAAGGCCGAATATGGGTTCAGGGCTATCTATACTATGCCCTCCGGCAAGTGGTATTCCTGCTTCTAAACAAATACTGCGGCTGCCTTCTATAACGCGTTGCGCCACTTCCGGGGCCAGTTTATCCACCGGCCATCCAAGGATCGCAATAGCCAAAACCGGTGTGCCTCCCATGGCATATACATCGCTTATAGCATTGGCGGATGCAATTCTTCCGAAGTCATACGGATCATCCACAATTGGCATAAAGAAATCTGTTGTGCTGATGAGTGCCTGACCGTTTCCTATATCCAGGACGGCGGCATCATCGCGGGAATTATTGCCGACCAGCAATTTGTCAAAATCCGGAAATGCCTCGTTGGAATGTAATATTTTGCTCAGGATCTGCGGGGAAATCTTGCATCCGCAACCTGCGCCGTGGCTGTATTGGGTAAGTTTAATGTTTTCCATTTGTGCTGTAAAATTAAATCTTATTCTTTTCGATGCCTTCTTTATCTTCGTAAAGAATTTCAATATGGCAATACTGCAACTCGAAATACATCAATTCCTTGAAAAAACTGCGACTTGCAAGGTCTTTGATGTGCGGTCACCGGCGGAGTTTGACAAGGGGCATATTCCGGGCGCCATTAATCTTCCCATATTTTCCAATGAGGAAAGGGCCATAGTAGGTACTCTCTATAAAAACCAAGGGAAGGAACAGGCTATTCTTAAAGGCCTGGAGTTGGTAGGTCCCAAACTCAAGGGATTTATTCAGCAGGTAGGAAAAAATACAGAAGGTAGCGAAATATTGATTTACTGCTGGCGTGGTGGAATGCGCAGCAGTTCCATGGCCTGGTTGATGGATATGTACGGATACAAGGTATATACATTAAAAAAAGGGTATAAGGCTTTTAGAAACTTCGCGTTGAATGAATTTACTATACCAAGGCATTTCATTATCCTTGGGGGCAAAACAGGATCGGGCAAAACGGAAATCCTTCACGGGATGAAACAAAAAGGAGCGAATTTAATCGACCTCGAAGGATTAGCGCATCATAAAGGTTCTGCCTTCGGAGCTATAAATGAGTCCGAACCACCTACCCAGGAGCATTTTGAAAACCTGCTGGCTTGGCAACTTTTTTCCCTGGGAAATGAAAAAATAATCTGGCTGGAAGATGAAAGCCAATCCATAGGTAGAAAAATAATACCCAATCCATTATTTGAACAAATGCGAAACAGCAGGCTTTTGTTTTTAGATATTCCACTTAAAAAACGCGTAGAAAGGCTCGTGGATGAATATGGCAGGTTCCCGAAAGAATTGTTAGCTGAATCTATTTTGAGAATAAAAAAGCGCCTTGGAGACAAGGCCTTCAGGGAGGCACTTCTAGCCCTTGATGAGGGAAGGCTTGATGAAACGGCATCCATTTTACTTGGCTATTACGATAAAACATACATGTTTGGTATCCATAGGAGAGCTAAGGAAAAAGTTCTAATGTTCTCACCTGGAGAATATAATATAGAAGCAATTGCAGAAAAATGTATTACTATTGCAGAAAATACCGGCGATGAATAAAGCCTTTATTTTTTATAATCAAAATTTTTTTGCAACCCTTTTAAAATTCCCCGTCAAATACTTCGAATATTAAACAATATAACAATCATGATCAGAAAACTACTCTTAATTGCTATTGCAATTATCTTTTTCACCAGCTCTTATGCGAGCTCACTTTCATTAAAGTCTGCCGCTCCAAATTCAGCAAAACAAGGCACCAAGGTAACCGTACACGTGTTCGGATATTCTTTTTACGATGTTTATAGAGCAGAAATTTCAAATGGTAAACACACTATCTCAGGAACAAATATCAGAATCCCTATCAAGGATTCCGTCTTGTTCGATCTGACTATCTCTTCCACTGCGGATACAGGTTGGTACAATCTTATCGTTTCTGACAGCCTTACCGGTACGGATACATTAAAGCATGCATTCCGCGTAATAAGCTCAGGTGGCGGCGGTGGCGGTGGCGGCAAATACGGAGCAAAACTTTCCTCCATTAGCCCTTCTTCCGGAAAACAGGGAGCTACCGTTCATGCAACTATTAAAGGTTCGGGTTCCAATTTCGACAACACAACTACTGCCAATATTGGGGGCTTAATTACCTGCACAGTGGATTCCATTGTTTCAAAAATTGAAATGAATGTACATTTTACCATTCCTTCAACTTTTAACACAGGAAGCTATAAAGTCAATACTTACGACGCAACCGATGGCGCCATGTATATGGATTCATTCGTTGTTGATACAACCATTGCAGCACCACATTATTACCTGAACGGACACATTAAAACCTCCGGCGGAAGTGCACTAAGCAACTCCTGGGTATATCTGATCACTTATGACAGTACTGATTCCACAGTGACAGCTATTGACAGTATGAAAACTGACAGCAACGGTTATTATAATTTCACGCTGGCAAGGGCTACTAATGTTTTTATCTATGCAATGCCTAGCAGCTCCTATCCAAAAGAAATCCCAACATACGATGACAGTGCTGACTATGTATTGAATGGAACCCTGGTTTCCGTTGGCAGTGGTACTACCACAGTAAACTTCAATACACTTTCCGGTACCAATCCGGGCGGTACTGGATTCATCGGTGGCAAGGTTTCTTACTGTGCGATTTGCAAAAAGGGCGGACCTGTGGAAGGCTTGAAGATACTCCTGACCGACATGAGCGGAAACGTACAGGCAGTTACCTTTACTGATGCAAACGGAGATTTCTCTTTCAAGAATATTTCCCTGCAACAATATAAGTTCATGGTGGATATGCCTAAGATCAATAACTCTTCCGCTCCATCTGTAACCCTGACAAGCACCCTGCCATCACAAAGCAAGCTGAGCCTGATACTATATACAAAGGTTCTGGATCTTGATAATACTTCCATCACTACAGGAATCAATGATGTTCCGAATGTCGCTACAGGAATTTCCATTTATCCAAATCCTTTCAGTTCCAACCTGAATGTTTCTTATACTTTGAACAATGCTTCTGAAGTATCTGTAAGAATAGTTGACATTACCGGTCGTGAAGTTTACAGGACTTCCGAAGGAAAACAAATTGAAGGAACTCATTCCCTTTCCCTGGATCAAATGAATTCCCTGCCTTCAGGCATTTATTTGATGCAAATAAATATTGGCGGTAATATCATCAACCAGAAGATATCTAAGAATTAGAAATAGTGTAATTTCATTGCCTGTGAAAAGCGGAAAGCCGTGTAGTGATACACGGCTTTTTGTTTTTTTGGGCCTTACCCACTCGTATTCATTGTCCCTAATACCTCACCCCGCTACCGCGCAGCCCTGTCTGCCGACAGGCAGGCTCTCCTTTAAGACTACTGTGTGGACACATCTTTTTAATATTTTGAAACAGTACTTTCCACTGCAAATCTTAATAATGACGGGGTTCAATAAGTGCCGTAGGCACTAAATGTG